>NZ_JBFUEO010000063.1:0-11389 GCF_056403935.1 Pedococcus sp. P2_E4
TGCGCCGTCAGCAGCACCGGACCTCCACGCAGCGCCGCCACAGGCCCACCCGCAAGAGCGTCGGGAAAGTTCACCCCCGACGCGAGGTACGCCACAGCCACACCGGGCGCAAACTGCGACTTCGACACCGCCACCGACGTGGAGTACCGATCCGCTCCCGCCAAACGTTCGACAGAGAAGGTCGCGACCGCAGCGGCTGGACCTAACGCCTGGCGCGAGATCGTCGGCTCTGAAAGCCCCGCGAGTATCATGACGACGACAACCATGCGCATGGCCAGGCGAGCCCCCGGGCGCAGACTTGATGAGACCCCGTGGTTCATGCAGCACTCCGATCACGGATGGCGCAGATGCCCTACCCCGCCGCGAGTCTGGCACAGCCTCATCACGAGCAGCAGGGAAATCGGCAAGTAAGCCTCGGCGCGACGCACCCCGTCCCCGGCTCGCCAGACGGACAACAGGGTTCCCGCGGAGTACCACGGACTGGCGAAGGTCCCCGCTGAACCACCATCAAGCGTGCCGACCGCCGTGACGCCGGCGCAACCGGCCAGGTGGGTGAGGGGCTCGATGCTGCCCCGTGGGTCGACCACGTCGACCCGGGAGGGGTCGACGTTGTAGCGGGCCACGGCATACGCGATGAAGTCGTGGACCTCACCCGGCGTGGTGCAGGACGTGGGCCGGACGTGGTCTCGGTCGCGCTGCAGCTGCAGGTTGCACGAGCCGAACCAGAGAGGGGAGTCGCACGCTACGGCGTCGAACCCTGGAGGCTCCTCGACGTGCTGGGCGGCGAGCACCACGAGCGGGCGGGTCGTCGGCCAGCTCCGACGCCGATGACCTTCGGGATGCCGGCGAGCAGGAGGTTGCCGAGCCCTTCGGCGGTCCCGTCGCCGTTCTCGCCGTACCCGTTCAAGGCGATGAGAACCGGGCTGCGTGCGCCTGAGGGGCTGTGGCTGGGCGGCAGGTGCTCCGGCCGGATATCAGCCGGGTATCGGCGCCGTCGACGGCGCCGATAGCGCGAGGCTGTGGGCCCGCCGGTCGCACGACGTGTGCATCTGTACAGCCGTGAACGGCGCCATCACACTGTGGCCATGTCACTGTCGGCTGACGCCCCGCACGTGCGTCCCTCCACTCCGATGACCCGGTCAGGCCGGCTGGCGGGAGTCTGGGGCTGGGTGTTCGTGGTGCTCCTGCTGCTCAGCGCCGGCATGGCCTCGACGCCCAGCGGTCAGGACCCGACCGGCACAGTGCGCGACTTCTACGCGCGACACGCAGGGGTCGTCATCACGGCGCAGCTGATCGGCCTGCTGGCTGCTGCCGCCTTCGTGCCGTTCGCCCTGGGCTTGCGCACGAGGGAGGGTCGCAGGACGAGGAGCGCACTGGAGATCGCCGGCCTGGGAGTCGCGGCGGCCGCCGTCCTGACCGCAGTCCCGGTCCTGTGGTTGAGCGTGGTGGCCGAGGACAGCGGTGACAGCCTCGTGCACGGGCTGGCGGTCACCTGCGACCTCACCGACGTCCTGCTGTTCGCCACCATCGCGGTCTGGGCGACCAGCGTCCTGAAGGTCGCCCGGCCAAGCTGGTTCAAGGGTCTCGCGGGCATCGTGGCGCTGTTGGCGCTCGCGCGGGCAGTCCTGCTGATCGTGGGATCAGAAAAGCTCGAGGTGGTCTCGCCCCTGGCCTTCGTCCTCTTCGTGGCCGTCCTGAGCACCCTCGTGGTCGCGCGCCGGTCCCCGCTGGGCAGCACCTGACTGCCTGCCCCTGACGCAGCCGGGTCCGGTCAGGACCAGGGAGACCGGCCTGTGATTGGCGGCGTACCCGCCCACGGCAACGGGATGTCGTCGCCGTCGTCGTGGAGGCGCCTCTGGACCGCGTCACCGAAACCGGGCACGTCGACGAAGGTTGCTCTGGAGCCGTCATCCCACTCGAGGCGGACCAGCTTCGAGCGCCGCACTCGCGTCGCCTTCACGATGTGCAGACCGGGCTGGAGGGTGCCGTAGATCCGTGACCTTGCCCGCCGCATCACGAACGGAGCAGCGACAAGGCCGAGCCAGACCAGGACGGCGAGAGGGAGCTGCCACGGGGCCGCGCGCTCCTTCTCCCACGTGCGTTCCGTCATGGCCCGCTGCGGGTGGTCGATGTCGTAGACCACTGGGGTCCCTGGGCCCACGATGTAGTCGGGGTCCGCCGCCCACGTCTCGACGACGGCGCCAGTGCTGGTCTCGAACGTGATCCGGGTTCGGTCGACATCCCGCCGCTGCTTGGCTTCCCTGAAGTCGGCCGTCTGGGCCACCGAGCGGCCGGGATCGGACCCGAGCACCAGCGCCGGGAAGGCGCCGTCGACGACGAAGGTCAACAGCACCATCCCGGCCAGCACCACGACGGTCGACAGCGCGCCGACCCACGGTGACGTCCAGACCCGCCAGCGTGACCCTCTCTCGGAGGTCTGCGGGACCTGGGACGGCCGATGCGTGCGAACGGCCACGACGAACCCGGCGATGCCGACGAGCAACCAGGCCAGTGCCACGAGCCCGCCCCAGAGCCCGATGAAGGCCGGCGGGACCCCGGATGCGAACCAGACGATGGCGGCTGCCGCGAGGAGTGCGGTGCTCCACGCACAGGCCTTTGCGAGCCCGCGGACACGCCAGAGGTCGACGGTACGCGGACTGGGGTCGTCATGACCGGCGTTGGGCGCGCCTGAGCTGGCTTGCTCCCCTTGATTCCCCACGGAGGCAGTGTGGCAGCCGCCGTGCCCTGCCGCAGGTGTCAGACGTGCCCGGGGACGACTCGTTCCGTCTGGACCGTCGACGCCAGCCAGCCACTGCGCCTGATCGGTTGGCCCAGTGAGGCCGTTGTCGCGCGTTGCCTCTGGTCGGACAATGGGCCATGACCCGCCGCCGGCTCACCGACACCCTCGCGGTGTCCCTCGGAGGGCTGTATGTCGTCGCGGGGCTCGCTGAGACGACTCGAGCCATCCTCACGGGAGACGGCGGGATCCCCTTCTGGTTCGGTTCACTGGTCGGGGGCGGCACGCTGATCCTGTTGGGAACGCTGGCCTTCCGTGATCGTCCGAAGGTGGCCCGCCGCCTCGTCGTCGTGGGCTGCCTCGCCGGAGTCCTCGCGACCCTGTGGACGCTCGTCGTCCCCCTCGTCGCCCTGACCGTCATCGTCCTCGTGGGGACACAGGAGGACGAAGACATCGGACACGTCCCAGCCGCCGAGTAGGGGGCTACGCGGGCGACGCCCCGTTCTGCGAGGGCAGGTCCAGACGGCGGTGGGACATGTCGAACGTCGCGAGCACCTCCAGGAGGAAGGAGCAGGCGACCGCCGTGGTGGCCCGGACCTCGGCGTCAGGGGTGTCCTCGAGCACCTCGGCGAGGACGGCGTGGTGGACCTGCACCAGGTCCAGCAGGCTGACCCCGCGCGCGATGGCCTGGCGCCCCAGCTCGTAGCCGTCCGTCAGAGCGGCTTCACTGCGATGTGGCAGGTACCTCTGGAAGGCCACCCGGTAGTCCAGGGTGAGGTCGTCGAGGTCGCTCATGCCCGTCCCTTCGCTGGCGTGCGCAGCCGCGCCAGGTAGGCAAGGCCCTCCTCGAGGTCCAAGGCGGTCGGCACACGCCCCATACCCATGCCCAGGCGCACCATCGAGAAGGCGACGTCCGGCTGGATCCCCACGACGACGGTCACCGCCCCACGCAGGCGAGCGATGTCGGCGATCGACTGGAGCGTGCGCGACGCGAAGCTGTCGATCACGTCCAGGGCCGCGACGTCGATGATGACTCCGCGCGCTCGGTGCTCACCGATCTGGCGGACGAGGTCGTCCTGGAACCGCACCATCTGCGAGTCGTCCAGGGCAGTGTGGACCGACGCGACGAGGGTGTCACCCTGACGCAGGATGGAGACGAGGGCCGGTCCAGAGCTCACGAGCCGTTCGTCACCTCCTTGCGGGTCACCTCGAAGCCGAGCAGGCGCTCGGCCTCCTCCAGGCCACCCTGGAGGTCGCCGATGGTGTTCATCTTGCTCAGGTCCACCCCGATGGTGACCAGGGTCTGCGCGATCGTGGGTGACAAGCCGGTGATGATGACGCTGGCACCCATCAGCCGGGAGGCGTCCACGGTCTGCACCAGGTGGTTGGCGACGGTCTCGTCGACCTCGGGCGCCCCCGTGATGTCGATGACGACGACCTTGGCCCGGTGCGTGCGGATGCCGCTCAGCAGCTGTTCGGTGAGCTGCCGCGCCCGCTCGCTGTCGAGGACGCCGATGATCGGCAGGATCAGCAACCGCTCGCGGACAGGGAGAACCGGAGTCGACAGTTCGCGGATGGCGTCCTGCTGCTGCCTGATGACGCGCTCTCGCTCGTCGACGAAGCTGACCGCCACCGTGTTGGCGATCCGGTTCGCTGCCGGCTCGTAGGCATCGAGGATCCGGTTCAGCAGACCGAAGTCGCGCTGGTACTTCTCGAAGAGCGACCGGGCCAGCACGTCGCGCAGCAGCAGCACGATGCCGACCACCTCATGCGTCTCCACCCCCCGCGGGATGATCCGCTCGGACAGGTCTCGCGCATAGTGCTGCAACGCCTCGACGCTCCCCGTCTCGAGCACCTCGACGTAGTTGTCGTACACGGACGTCGTCTCCGCCGACATCTCCTGCGGCGTCATCGCCTCCAGCAGGTGGGCGTCGCGGATCCGGGATGCCCACTCGTCGCGCAGTTTCGCCCGGTGCTCCCTGAGGTGGGCCACCAGCTGGGGCAGCAGCTGGTCACCGGTCGTCTCCCCGTCGTGCTCCGTGGGGTTCTGCTGGTCCTCCGGGTCCTGTGCCTTCATGCCGTTCCCTTCTTCTCGAACCACTTGGTCATGGTGACGGTGGTGCCGTGGCCTGCCTCGGAGACCACGTGGAACTGGTCCATGAGGCGTCGGGCACCGGGGAGCCCGAGGCCCAGCCCGTCATACGTGCTGAAACCGTCCTGGAGCGCCTGCTCGAGGTCCGGGATCCCCGGGCCGGTGTCCCGGGCCACGATGTGGATCCCGGGTCGGGGCCGCTCGAGCAGCTCGATGGTCACCTCTCCGTGCGACGCGAAGCGCACGATGTTCCGGGCGACCTCGGACACCGCGGTGGCGAGCATCGTGAGGTCGGCGCCGGTGACGCCCGCCCGCATCGCGAGCTCCCGCGCCGCCTGACGCGCCGCGACGATGTCGGGGTCACCGCTGATGGGCACGTGGATCTCGTTGTCCCGCACCGGGCCCCGGTCCAGCAGCGGTCCGCTCACCCTCGCGCAGAGCTCACACTCCAGCAGGTGCCTGGCTGCGTCGAGCTCTCGTTGGCGACGACGGTCGGCACTCGACAGGGCCAGCAGCACCGGACGGCAGCGGTCCGTCGGGGGTTCGATGTGCTCCAGGGCCAGGAGGTACTCGACCCTCAGCCGCGCCCTGGTCCGCTTCAGCTGTGCCGCAACCGCACCGGCGGTGCTCCCTGACTCGTCGGCCAACGACTGCGTTGCCCTGCCGCTGATCTCGTGCGCCAGCAGCACCTCTCGTTCTCGGTCGGTCAGCCGCCTCAGGGCCTCGTTGACGGCGGCCTGCTCCTCGGAGGCCACCACGAGGACCTCCGCCTCCTCCGGCTGGCTCGGGTCGTGCGCACGGTGCTGGTTCCGGGAGTCGGTGTCCGTGCGCCGCCACATCGACGCGACGACGTTGCGCGCGGTGGCGATGGCGTACGGCTCGATCATCCCCGGCTCGATGCGGTCCTCGGCCTCCAGCACCCGGACCAGCGTCTCCTGCACGAGGTCCTCGGCGGCAGGATGCTGCCCGACGCGCGCAGCGACGATCCGCCGCAGCATCGGGATCAGGGCGGCGACGTCGACCGCGTGGTCCGGTTCCTGCGGCTCGTTGGTGGCCCGAGCCGTGCTCACCTGTGCGACCCTACGCCGCCCTACGACCAATCTGTATGCCGCTGACCTGCAGTTTTGGAGGTCACTCGCCCGCCTGCGCGGCCGGGTCCGGGCACGGACCGGGTGGGTTTGGGCACGGCCCGGGTGGGTAGACAGTAGACACCAGAGACGCAGACCCGCCGCGTCCGGCCACAAGACGCAGGAGCGCCATCCATGTCCCAGGACGCCATCGTCATCCTCCGCGACGACCACAAGGAGGTCCGCGCGCTCTTCCGCGAGTTCGAGAAGGCCAGCACGACCAAGCCCCGAAAGGGCGCCATCGTGAAGAAGGTCATCGAGCTGCTCACGGTGCACACCTACATCGAGAACGAGGTGATGTACCCGCAGGTGCGCCAGCTGCTGCCCGAGCTCGAGGACGACGTGCTCGAGTCCTACGAGGAGCACCACGTCGCCGACGTCCTCGTCATGGAGCTGGCTGCCCTCAAGCCCGGCGACGAGCGCTTCGAGGCCAAGACCACCGTCCTCATCGAGAACGTCCGCCACCACATGGAGGAGGAGGAGCAGGACTGGTTCCCCAAGGTGCGCGAGGGGCTGAGCCGCACCCAGCTTCGCGAGCTCGGCGACCAGCTGCTGGAGGCGAAGAAGCGGGCGCCCCGGTCCCCGGCACAGCCGAGCGCCATGAAGAAGGCCGTCGACGCGGTCATCGCCTGACACGTGCCGAACGACGACGAGCCGGCCCTGCCCGAGCTCCTTGACACCCTCGCGGGCGAGCAGGCCCCGAGCAGCACGCCCGAGGGGATCGCGAGCGCCTTGGAGTCGATGGTGCTGCATCCCGACTACCCGTGCCTCGGGGCGCGGTCCGTGTTCAACCGCGAACGCGCGACAGTGGTCGTGCTCGAGCAGCTCGCCGGCGATGCGGCGACGCGGACCCTCGCGCGCGCCCTGACGACCTTCGGCCGGGACACCGACCGGAGCGAGGGCTTCGCATCACTCGTCGCCGTGTTCAGGGCGACAGAGGTGGCCGACGAGGTCGAGTTCGAGACCCTCCTGTGGCGCCAGCTGGAGCTGCTGCACGAGGCAGACCACCGCTCGTGGGACCCCTCGGTGTCGGACGACCCGGCCAGCCCGCACTTCGCGTTCAGCGTCGGGGGCACCGCCTTCTTCGTCGTGGGGCTGCACCCACGGGCCTCCAGGATCGCCCGGCGCGCGCCGCTGCCCACTCTGGTGTTCAACCTCCACGACCAGTTCGAGGAGCTGCGCGAATCGGACCGCTTCGACCGCATGCGTGACACGATCAGGCGTCGGGACGCCGAGCTCCAGGGGTCGGTCAACCCGATGGTGGCCGACCACGGCCGCGGATCGGAGGCCAGGCAGTACTCCGGACGAGCCGTCCCCGCGACGTGGGCGGCGCCCGTGACGTTCGAGGACGAGGAGACCGGGTGACGACGACCTTGGCACCGCAGACCGGCACCGGGTTCCTGTTGCGGGCGGGCCAGCTCCTGACCGTGATCGACCCCCAAGGTGGGCAGGTGAGCGACCTGTTCTGCCTGAGGGCCGACGACCACGACGAGAAGCTGTCCAGTGGCCGCACGATCGACTACGCGAACACCATCTTCCTCACCACCGGTCACGTGCTGTACAGCAACCGGAGCGCCCCGATGCTCACCGTCGTCGAGGACTCGTGCGGCCGGCACGACTTCCTGCTCACGCCGTGCAGCCAGGAGACGTTCGACCTGCTGTACCCGGAGTTCGAGGGCGCCTACCACCCCAGCTGCCTGGAGAACCTGAGCAGCGGACTGGCGGGCTTCGGCGTCGTCCCGGACCAGATCGCGACGACGCTCAACATCTTCATGAACGTGTGGCCAGAGTCCAGCGGCGAGCTGCACATCGACCCGCCCACCTCTGTTGCCGGCGACCGGTTCGTGGTGCGGGCCGAGATGGACCTGCACGTCGGGCTGACCGCCTGCTCGGCCGAGAAGTCGAACGGTGGCGTGTGCAAGCCCATCGAGTTCGAGGTGACGGATGTCCCGTGACCCCCGATCAGAGGAGCTGACCATGGAGCACACCAGCGGAGTGGTCCCCGTGTCCCGTGACGTCGACGCCCCCGTGCAGGCCGTGTGGGACGTCCTGGCCGACGGGTGGTCGTATGCCACGTGGGTCGTCGGCGCCTCCCGCGTGCGGGACGTCGACCTCGGGTGGCCGGCGGTGGGCGCGCGGATCCACCACTCCTTCGGGCTCTGGCCGATGCTGGTCGACGACACCACCGAGGTGCTGCGGTCCTCCGAGCCCGGCGAGCTGGTCCTGCGCGCCCGAGGGTGGCCGGCCGGCGAGGCGGAGGTCGTCCTCACCGTCTCCTCCCGCGGGGTGGAGACCTGTTCCGTCAGCATCGAGGAGGACGCCACCAGCGGACCGGGCGCCCTCATTCCGAGACCCGCGCGGCAGCTGGCCATCGGGGCCCGGAACGTCGAGACCCTGAAGCGGCTCGCCTACCTGGCCGAAGGACATCACCGCGACCGAGCCGCGAGCCACTGACCTCTCGCGACCCTGAGGCCGGGCGCGCCGGAGGTCGTGACCGGCGGCCGGGCTCACGCTGAGCGACGTCGTCGCTGTCCAGCTGCCGGCGGTGCGCCGGCGTCATCGACCGGCGCGTCCGGCAGCAGGTCGTCCAGCGCCGCATTCCCCTCCAAGGGGTCGACGTAGCCGGGCGGTGGCGGCGGGTCACGGGGTATCGGGTTCGGCAGCGCGTCCCCGGCCTGCGGTCCGCTCGACTCATCCATGGTTCGAAGCCTTGGCCTGCGACTGACGCCGGGGAACCGCCCTTTGGCGTACCCACGGGTCGGTCGGCGCCAGCTGTCCCGAGGTCGCCGGGCGGGTCCTGGTCGGAGTCGTCTCGCCGTCCCGCAGGGCCCACGCCTCGAGTCGTTGCAGGACGTGCATGAGCCCCAACGCGAGGAAGGGGGCGCACAAGGCCGCGACCTTCATCGCGGCACCACGCGGGCGCGGCGCGCGACGGCGCCACCCGCCCTCCGCCGTGCCACGGAACCCACCACTGGAAAGACATGGCGGGGGTCGAGGGCGAATGGCGCGATGTGCACCGCGATCCCCATCAGCTCCAGCTCGAGCGACCGCACCACCGGGTTCAGTCCCCCCTCGCCGGCGACGAGGTCGGCTGGCGTCGTCACTCGTCTCGAGTCCCTGCCGACCAGGGTTCCGTCAGGTTCACGCAGCTCCCCGGTGAAGACACCGGTGACGAACACTCCTCTGGGTGCCACGACGAACCGCCTCAGTCGCAGCGACCCCGTCATGATGCCCGTGCGCCCCCGAGGGGACCGGAACGTCCCCGTGACTGCAGCGCCGCCATCGTCGCCGATGGCGGACGACGTGCCGGTGTCGCGTGGTCTGAAGGCGATCACGGTCATCACGAGCTCCATTCGTGGTTCGAGTCCCGGCCGGACCGGGCCTCGGGGGAGTGACAGCAGTGCCCTGCCGTGCAAGGGACGGACGGCAGGGCACCACTGCCACGTCTGGTGGTTCCCCTTCACATGGATGAGGACCACTTGGAGTACCGCGGATGACGTGTCCCTCGCCCCGCCCGGGCGTGCGATCCGGGCAGTTCCGTGCGTGGGACAGAGCCGATCCCGTGGGGTGGCCCGCGTCATGTCGAGGCCCGCAACGCGTCATACCTGCGGCAGGCGCGGGGCCGCACCGATCTCGCCCCGACACGCCTCGCCCACGGTGGGACGATGGGGCGTGCGGTTGTCGTGGCGCCATGCGGTCGTCCTGGGAGGGTGCGTGGCGCTCCTGGTGCCGCAGGTCTCCGACACCAGCCCCGCTCCGCCTGAGGTGATCTACCGCCACGGGGTCATCCTCACGATGGACGACACGCAGCCGCGGGCCGAGGCACTGGCCGTCCGGGACGGTCGGATCATGGCGGTCGGCACCGACGACGACGTCATGGTGCTGCGCAGGAGCGCGACCCGGCTGGTCGACCTCGGTGGCCGGACGATGGTGCCGGGCTTCATCGACTCTCACGCGCACTGGATCGGCGACCGGGGCATGGTGGGCTTCAACGCCGAGATGGCGATCGAGGCGGCGCTGCTGCGTGGGTGGACCAGCATCAGCGAGCAGTTCGTGGACCGGGAGCGGCTCGCCAGGCTGCGCGAGCTCGACGCCGCCGGCACGCTGCGGCTGCGGGTCAACGCCTACCTGCCCGTCAACTTCGAGGACCAGAAGTTCGGGATCTGGTTCGTCGACCAGACGCCCCACCAGGTCCTCGGGCCCCACCTTCGACTCGGCGGGATCAAGCTCTTCCTCGACCACGACTGGGGCACGCGGTTCCACTGGCAACAGGCCGAGCTGGACTCGTACGTGCTCGGGGCGCACCGCGACGGCTGGCAGGTGTCGGCCCACACCGTCAGCGCCCAGGCCCTCGACCAGTACCTGACCGCTGTGGCACGAGCCCAGGCTGCGCACCCCAACCCGGACGCACGGCACCGCGTCGAGCACGCCATACAGGTCCGCGACGACCAGCTCGCGAGGATGGGCGAGCTGGGGATGATTGCCTCCATCCAGCCGGGCGTGCCCGGCGACCTCGCCACGGAGGCGGGGTTCCCGGAGCTCGTCGCCCGCGGCCGGACCGGCTGGATCGCCCGGTGGCGCGACCTCGTGGAGAGCGACGTCCGCACCATCGGCAGCACCGACATGCCGTGGCTGCTGCTCGGCCTCGGCGACCGGGCCACCGAGCTGCCGCACGGCTCACCGCTCGAGGCCATCCACCAGGCAGTGACCCGGCAGACGCCGCTCGGCCGCAGCCCCGAGGACTGGCAGCTGGCCCAACGCCTCACCGTCGAACAGGCGTTGCGGTTGTTCACGATCGATGCGGCCTACGGCACGTTCGAGGAGGACGTGAAAGGCAGTCTGGCGCGTGGCAAGTACGCGGACCTGGTCATCCTCTCCGGCGACCCGACCGCGGTGTCCGTGGACGCGCTGCTGGACATCGACGTGCTGGCGACCGTCGTCGGAGGACGGGCGGAGTACTGCGGCGACGCCGCGCTGTGCGCAGACCCGTGGGCGCCGTGAGTCCTGGCTGGTCGTGCCGGTGACGGCAGGGCAGGCTGGGGGCATGGAACGCGTCGTGGGAATCGGTGGTCACTTCATGCGGGCGGCAGACCCGGGGGCCTTGGGCGCCTGGTACCGCGAGTGCCTGGGCCTCGACGTCGACGAGCACGGCCTGTGGCAGCAAGAGGCCGGGCCCACGGTGTTTGCCGCCTTCGAGGGCGAGACCGACTACTTCGGCTCGCGGGCGCAGCAGACCATGCTCAACTTCCGGGTCCGCGACCTCGACGCCATGCTCGCCCAGCTGCGCGACGACGGAGCCGACGTGGCCGACGAGACGCAGGACATGGACGGCGTCGGCCGGTTCGGCTGGGTCACGGACAGCGAGGGCAACCGCATCGAGCTCTGGCAGCCCGCCTGACCCCAAGAGCGCCGCCGGGCCGCGGCCCCGCGTGC
>NZ_JBFUEO010000064.1:0-11184 GCF_056403935.1 Pedococcus sp. P2_E4
CCCCCGCCGGGCCGGGGCGAGCGGCCCACAGCCCCGATCCGAGGTCCCTGCGATGGAGGAGCGTGTCGGCAAGCAGCAGCAGGAGGGCCAGGGCCGCGACCGCGAGGCCCACGATCCAGAGGCGGTCGGCGCCATACGGGCTGACCTGTTCGGCCCACCCCAGGAACGACAGCCACACGAGGTGCCGATCGCCACCGGTCGTGGTGTCGGCGAGGGCGCGGACCACGAACGCCAGCCCGAGGACGCCCAGCGCGATCCCCCCGGCGCCGCGCGTGGTGGAGGTGAGCTGCACTGCCACGGCCGTGACCCCGGTCATGACCAGCCCGGCGACGACCTCGACGGCGCCGAGTGCGACCGAGCCCGTGACGGGGACGCCCGTGCCCACGAGGGAGAGGGCCGACAGACCTCCGGTGGCGATGACGGTCGCCGCTGCGAGCAGCACCGCCGCCGCGAGCGGTGCGCGACGCCCGACCACGCCGGCGGAGAGCAGCTCGAAGCGTCCTTCCTCCTCCTCGGTGCGGGTGTGCCGCCGGACGAGGGCGAAGGCGAGGAAGGCCGTGAACAGGCTGCCCATCATCACCGTCTTGACCACCCCGATCCCCGCGGACGTGGGGGAGGGCAGTGGCCCGTACATCGCGGTGAGGGACGGGTTGTCGAGCATCGCCTGCGCACCGGCGGCCGCCTCGGCGTCGGTGGGGTAGAGGTCGAGGGTCGCCGCCATGGACCCGTAGGCGGTGACGACGAGGGCGAGCACTGCGGACACGATGATCCACCGGTCGCGCCGCCAGGCCAGCCGCAGCAGCGTCGCCGTGCCGGTGAACGAGGTCATGCCGGCACCTCCACCGCCGGGTCGTCGCTGTACTGCGACAGGAAGAGCTGCTCGAGGGTGGGCGGCTGGCAGGTCAGTGCCTCGATGCCGTGGACGCCGAGCCGTTGCAGGACGTCGCCCACCGCGCTGGTCTCGACCGACAGAGTGAGGCGCTCGCGGTCCTGGCCCGCGCTCTCGACACCGGGCCAGGAGGCTGCCTCGGTCGGGGACACCGGCCGGGCCAGCGTCACCCCGACCTTGCTGCGAGTGAGGTGGCGCAGCTCGGCCAGCGTCCCGGCGTCGACGATGCGGCCTGCGCGCACGATGCTCACGCGGTCGGCAGTGGCCTCGACCTCGCTGAGGATGTGGCTCGACAGCACCACGGTGCGGCCTTCGGCCCTGACCTGCCTGAGGTGGTCCTGGAACACGCGCTCCATGAGCGGGTCGAGGCCGGACGTGGGTTCGTCGAGGACGAGCAGCGGGACGTCGGAGGCCAGCGCGGCGACGAGCGCGACCTTCTGCCGGTTGCCCTTGGAGTAGGACCTGCCCTTCTTGGTCGGGTCGAGATCGAAGGCCTCGAGCAGCTTGTCGCGCTTGCCTGCGTCGAGGCCTCCGCGCAGCCGCCCGAGCAGGTCGATGACCTCGCCGCCGGTGAGGTTGGGCCACAGCACCACGTCGCCGGGGACGTACGCGAGCTCGCGGTGCAGCTCGGTCGCGTCGCGCCAGGGGTCCCGGCCGAGCAGCGTCACCGTGCCGCCGTCGGAGCGCAGCAGGCCCAGCAGGACGCGGATGGTCGTGGACTTCCCGGCTCCGTTGGGCCCGAGGAAGCCGTGGACCTCGCCCTGGTGGACGGTCAGGTCGAGCCCGTCGAGGGCGGTCGTGGCGCCGAACCTCTTGATGAGGCCGGTGGCCTCGATGACTGCTGTCATGGCTTCGACTATACACAGTTTTCAGAAATCTCTGAATAGTCTAAACTCCACCCATGACCACGAAGGCGCAGCGCCGCACGGCCCAGGCCCGCTTCGTCGAGCGGTTCGGCTCGGACCTCACGGCCGCCGGGATGCAGCGGCTGCCCTCCCGCGTGTTCGCCTGCCTGCTCGCCGACGACGACGGCCGGATGACCGCGGCCGAGATCGGGGAGGCCCTGTCCGTGAGCCCGGCCTCGGTCTCGGGTGCGGTCCGGTCCCTGCAGCAGATGCGGATGATCCACCGCGAGCGCGAGCCCGGCAGCCGCCGCGACGTCTACGTCGTGGCCGACGACGCCTGGCACGACGTCATGATGAACTCGGCCAACATCTACGGACCGCTCGCGCAGACGCTGAGGGACGGCGTGGACCAGGTCGGCGGCGTGGGCACCTCGGCGGGCGCGCGCCTCGCCCTGAGCGTCGCCTTCCTCGAGTTCGTGACCGTCGAGATGCAGCAGCTCTCCGAGCGGTGGGACAAGCGCCGCGCCGAGCTCGGTCACTGACGTGACGAGGCCCACGGTGAGGTGGGCCACGAGCGGTGACCACACCGCATACCGGCTCACTATCGTGGGCGGCATGGCCGTCGACGCACCCGCAGCACGCTCCGAGTCCGACCTCCCGATCAAGGCCGTGTATGGCGCGGCGGATCGCGAGGGCTTCGACCCGGACTCCCAGCTCGGTGAGCCCGGCCAGTTCCCCTACACCCGTGGCGTCTACCCGAACATGTACACGGGTCGGCCGTGGACCATGCGCCAGTACGCCGGGTTCGGCACGGCCAAGGAGTCGAACGAGCGCTACCACGAGCTCGTCGCCAACGGCACCGGCGGGCTCTCGGTGGCCTTCGACCTGCCCACCCAGATGGGCTACGACTCCGACGAGGCGATCGCGCACGGCGAGGTGGGCAAGGTCGGGGTGGCCATCGACTCGATCGACGACATGCGCACGCTGTTCGGCGGCCTGCCCCTGGGTGAGCTGTCGACGAGCATGACCATCAACGCCCCCGCCTCGACGCTGCTCCTGATGTACCAGATCGTGGCCGAGGAGAACGGCGCCGACCCGTCGCGGCTGGCCGGCACGATCCAGAACGACGTGCTCAAGGAGTACATCGCGCGGGGCACCTACATCTACCCGCCGAAGGAGTCCCTGCGCCTCATCAGTGACATCTTCGCCTACTGCCACAAGGAGCTTCCGCGCTGGAACACCATCTCCATCAGCGGGTACCACATGGCCGAGGCCGGGGCGACGCCCGCGCAGGAGATCGCGTTCACCCTGGCGAACGCCAAGGAGTACGTGCGCGCCGCCCAGGCAGCAGGCCTCGACGTCGACGACTTCGCGCCGCGGCTGTCCTTCTTCTTCGTGGCGCGCACGACGCTGCTCGAGGAGGTCGCGAAGTTCCGGGCGGCCCGGCGGATCTGGGCGCGGATCATGCGCGACGAGTTCGGCGCGACCAACCCCAAGAGCCAGATGTTGCGGTTCCACACCCAGACCGCCGGGGTGCAGCTGACCGCCCAGCAGCCCGAGGTCAACCTCGTGCGCGTCGCCCTCCAGGGCCTCGGCGCCGTCCTCGGTGGCACCCAGTCCCTGCACACGAACTCCTACGACGAGGCCATCGCCCTGCCCACTCAGAAGGCCGCCCGCCTCGCCCTGCGCACGCAGCAGGTCATCGCGTACGAGACCGACGTGACCAAGACCGTCGACCCGTTCGCCGGGTCGTACGTCGTCGAGTCGATGACCGACGACGTCGAGGCTGCCGCGCTCGAGCTGATCCAGGCCGTCGAGGACCGCGGGGGAGCGGTCGCCGCGATCGAGCAGGGCTTCCAGAAGTCCGAGATCGAGCGCTCGGCCTATCGCATCGCCCTCGAGATCGACCACAAGGAGCGCACGGTCGTCGGCCTGAACAGGTTCGCCCTCGACGAGGAGGAGCCCTACGAGCCGCTGCGCGTCGATCCGCAGATCGAGCACGACCAGCGCGAGCGGCTCGCCGCCCTGCGCGCCGAGCGCGACAACGCGGCCGTCGAGGCAGCCCTCGAGGCGGTGCGCGAGGCCGCCCGCGGCACGGACAACATCCTCTACCCGATGCTCGAGGCGTTGCGGCTGCGCGCGACCGGCGGCGAGATCAGCCACGCGCTGCGCGACGTGTGGGGACTGTACGTCCCGCGCGAGACCTTCTGAGGCGCCGGGGCCGGGCCGCTGTCGCGGTGAGGACGCGCCGCTGACGCGGTGAGGGCGCACCGCTGACCGGTGAGGCCGCGCCGCTGGACGACGGTCGGGACGCACCGCGCCCGGCGGTAGAGTGCGCCCTGACATGAGCGACCACCACCTGCTGGACGAGATCTGCGCCGACATCGAGTCCCGGCGTGCGGAGCTCGTCGAGTTCCAGCGCGACCTGCACGCGCACCCCGAGCTGTCCCGCGGCGAGACCCGCACGACCGCCAGGGTCGCGCAGCGGCTGCGTGCCGCCGGGATCGCGGTCCGGGTGCTGCCCACCAGCGGACTGGTTGCCGACATCGGAGCCGAGCAGCCGGCATACCGGGTGGCCCTGCGGGCCGACCTCGACGCGCTCCCCGTGGGGGAGCGTTCCGGGCTGCCGTGGGCCTCGACGACCGAGGGCATCTGCCACGCCTGCGGGCACGACGTTCACGTCGCGGCCGCGGTGGGCGCCGGTCTGGCCCTCAAGGCGCACGAGGAGGGGCTGCGTGAGCGTGGCATCGCCGTGCGGCTGCTCTTCCAGCCCGCCGAGGAGGTCATCCCCGGCGGCGCGGTCGACGTCATCGCCCAGGGTGGGCTCGAGGGGGTCGACGCCGTCTTCGCGGTCCACTGCGACCCCTCGCTCGACATCGGCAGCGTCGGGCTGCGCGAGGGGGCGATCACGGCCGCGGCCGACCGCGTGACCGTGCACCTGAACGGCCGCGGCGGCCACACGAGCCGCCCCCACCTCACCGAGGACCTGACCTTCGCGCTGGCCAAGGTCATCACCGAGATCCCCGCGGTCCTGTCGCGGCGGCTCGACCCGCGCACCGCCTTCGCGCTCGTGTGGGGCGAGGTCCACGCCGGGCACGCCGCCAACGTCATCCCTTCGAGCGGCACCGTGGCAGGCACCCTGCGCATGCTCGACGCCTCCGCCTGGACCACCATCGGCCCGCTCCTGTCCGAGGCGGTCCAGCACGTGGTGGCCCCGTATGCCGTGACGGCCGTGCTCGAGCACGTCCAGGGCGTGCCGCCCGTGGTCAACGCCCCGGAGGCGGTGGACGTGCTGCGCGACGCCGCCGTCGGCGCTGGGCTGACGCCCGTGGGCACGGTCCAGTCGCTCGGGGGCGAGGACTTCGCGTGGTACCTGCGCCAGGTGCCCGGGGCGATGGCCCGGCTGGGCACGCGCAGCCCCGGGGGCCGCACCTACGACCTGCACCAGGGCGACCTCGTCGTGGACGAGTCGTCGGTCGTGTGGGCTGCCCGCCTGCTGGCTGGGGCTGTTGTGGCTGGTGTGGTCAAGCAGCCCGCGGCCGGCACAGTCGCGGGTTGATAACACTTTCCTGTCGGTACGCCCCAAGGCCGTAAGAACGGACGTCCCGGGGGGCTATCCTCACGGCCAGTGGCGCCCTCTGCGCCCCTGTACCTACAGAGAGATCGATCTCTGTGCATCCATAGAACAGGAGACAGCCTTGCGTCACGCGATGAAGGTTGCAGCGGTCGTGTCAGTGGCAGCACTGACGCTGGCTGCGTGTGGTGACTCGGGCAATGACTCGGGCACCAGCGGAAGCTCAAGCTCCAGCTCGAGCAAGAAGAGCGACGTCAAGGTCGGCATGGCCTACGACGTGGGTGGCCGTGGCGACCAGTCGTTCAACGACTCGGCAGCCGCAGGCCTCGACAAGGCCAAGGCCGAGCTGGGCGTCGAGGTCAAGGAAGCCGCCGCCGTCAACGGTGAGAACGAGGCTGCCCGCGAGGAGCGCCTCCAGCAGCTCGTCGACGCCGGCTACACGCACGTCGTCGCCGTCGGCTTCGCCTACGCCAAGTCCGTCGGCAAGGCCGCCAAGGCCAACCCGGACGTGCACTTCGCCATCGTGGACGACGCCTCGGCGGACTCCAAGGCCGCGAACGTCGACCAGATCACGTTCGCCGAGAACGAGGGCTCGTTCCTCGTCGGTGCGGCGGCTGCCCTGAAGTCGAAGTCCGGCCACGTCGGCTTCGTCGGTGGCGTCAACGTCGACCTCATCAAGAAGTTCGAGGCTGGCTTCATCGCCGGCGCCAAGGCGGTCAACCCGTCGATCAAGGTCGACTCCCAGTACCTCACCCAGCCGCCGGACTTCAGCGGCTTCGGTGACCCGGCCAAGGGCAAGACCGCTGCCGAGGGCATGTTCCAGAAGGGCGCCGACGTGGTCTACCACGCTGCGGGTGGCTCCGGCGGTGGCGTCTTCACGGCCGCCAAGGCTGCCGGCAAGCTCGCCATCGGTGTCGACTCCGACCAGGCCCTCACGGCTCCGGCCGACGTCCGCTCCGTGATCATGACCTCCATGATCAAGAAGGTCGACGTCGCGGTCTTCGACTTCATCAAGTCGGCGGCTGACGGCAGCGAGAAGTCCGGCAACAACATCTACGACCTCAAGGCCGGCGGTGTGGACTACTCCACGACCGGTGGTCAGGTCGACGACATCAAGACCAAGCTCGATGAGTACAAGCAGCAGATCATCGACGGCAAGATCACGGTTCCGACCAAGCCTTGATCCAACACCTGAACGGGCTCTGAACGGAGTCTGGTCAGCCAGAGGTGGTCGTACACGGCCCGGGCGGCGCGGTAGCGTCTGACCCGGGCCGTGTGCTTCCCTGAACGACCCACCGGTGCCGGAATCGGTTTGCCCGGAACGCCTGAACTGCCCCGAACTCGCCCGCGACGATGCGGGCCCGGACCAGGAGTGTGAGCCATCACTGCCTCCCCACCGCTGACGCAGCCGCCCGCCCAGGGCGGCGAGCTCTCGGCCCCCGCCGTCGAGCTCGAGGGCATCACGAAGCGCTTCCCCGGCGTCGTGGCCAACAAGGACATCGCGTTCACGGTGCGCCGAGGCACGGTCCACGCCATCGTCGGCGAGAACGGCGCGGGCAAGTCGACCTTGATGAAGATCCTGTATGGCGTGCAGCGCCCCGACGAGGGCTCGATCAAGGTC
Source organism: Pedococcus sp. P2_E4 (assembly GCF_056403935.1). Lineage (NCBI taxonomy): Bacteria > Bacillati > Actinomycetota > Actinomycetes > Micrococcales > Intrasporangiaceae > Pedococcus > Pedococcus sp. P2_E4. The sequence goes on from NZ_JBFUEO010000064.1 coordinate 6,930, forward strand.
AACGGCCAGCTGGTCAACCTGCACTCGCCGTCCGACGCGATCGCGGCGGGCATCGGCATGGTGTTCCAGCACTTCATGCTCGCCGACAACCTCACGGTCCTCGAGAACGTCGTCCTCGGCGCCGAGAAGCTGCACGGCATCGGTGACGGGGCCAAGACCGAGATCAAGCGAATCTCCGAGGCCTACAAGCTCGACGTCGACCCCGACGCCCTCGTGGCAGACCTCGGGGTCGGGTCCCGCCAGCGCATCGAGATCCTCAAGGTCCTCTACCGCGGCGCCAAGATCCTCATCCTCGACGAGCCCACCGCCGTCCTCGTGCCCCAGGAGGTCGACGAGCTCTTCGACCAGCTCGCCGAGCTCAAGGGCGAGGGACTCACGGTGCTGTTCATCTCGCACAAGCTCGACGAGGTCCTCAAGGTGGCCGACCGCATCACGGTCATCCGGCGGGGCACCACCATCGACACCGTCGACCCCAAGAGCGTCAACGCCCGGCAGCTGGCCGAGCTGATGGTCGGGTCCGAGCTCCCGTCGCCGACCACCGAGGAGTCGACGGTCACCGACCGGGTGCTGCTCAAGGTCGACAACGTCGTCCTCGGCGGCTCGGGTCGTCCGGCCCTCGACGACATCTCCCTGACGATCCACGCCGGTGAGGTCCTCGGCATCGCCGGGGTCGAGGGCAACGGCCAGGCCGAGCTCGTCGAGGTCATCATGGGCATGCGCGAACCCACGTCGGGTCGCGTGTTCCTCGAGGACACCGACATCTCCGACTGGCACGTCCGCGAGATCCGTGAGGCCGGCGTCGGTTACATCCCCGAGGACCGCCACCGGCACGCCCTGCTGCTCGACGCACCCCTGTGGGAGAACCGCATCCTCGGCCACCAGACCGAGCGCCCGAACGTCAAGGGCCAGCTCATCGACGCCGCCTCCGCCAAGAAGGACACCGAGCGCATCGTCGCCGACTACGACGTGCGCACCCCGTCGATCTTCGTGACGGCCGGCTCGCTGTCCGGCGGCAACCAGCAGAAGCTCATCATCGGCCGCGAGATGAGCCACAAGCCCAAGGTGCTCATCGCCGCCCACCCGACCCGTGGGGTCGACGTCGGCGCGCAGTCGAGCATCTGGGACTACATCCGCGCAGCGCGTCGAGAGGGGCTGGCGGTGCTGCTCATCTCGGCCGACCTCGACGAGCTGATCGGCCTGTCCGACACGATCCGCGTGATCCTGCGGGGCAAGCTCTCCGGAGAGTTCGACCCCGACAACGTGACCGCTGAGGACCTCGGCGCCGCCATGACCGGTGCCGGGGCCAAGGGCGCCGGTGCCACGGATCCGGGTGCCACGGATCCGGGTGCCACGGATCCGGGTGCCACGGAAGACAAGGAGCAGTCCCGATGAGCGGCCTCAACCCGCGCCGGATCCTCATGAGCGTCGCCGCTCCGGTCCTCGCGCTCGTCGTCGCGTTCGTCGTGACCTCGCTGGTCCTCGTCGCCGTCGGCGACCCGGTGGGCGACGTGTGGAAGACGATCCTCGCGGTTCCCAAGCCGCGCCAGAGCGTCAACATCATCAACGCGGCCTCGGTCTTCTACCTTTCCGCCATCGCGGTCGCCGTCGGCTTCCGCATGAACCTCTTCAACATCGGCGTCGACGGGCAGTACCGCATCGCGGTCTTCGCGGCTGCCGTCTTCGCCGGCCAGGCGTGGCTCCCGGGGCCGCTCAACATCCTCGTGAGCATCCTCGTGGCGATGCTCGCCGGTGGGCTCTGGGCGAGCATCGCGGCATACCTCAAGGTGAAGCGGGGCGTCTCAGAGGTGATCTCCACGATCATGCTCAACGCGATCGCGACGGGCGTCGTGAGCTGGTTGCTGCTCAAGGTCGCGGACCGCCAGGAGGGCAGCAACTCGATCAACACCAAGACGATCCCGGAGTCGTCGCAGCTCGAGGGGTTCAAGCTCCTCCCCGGCGCGACCAACCGGGTCTACACGTTGATCCTGCTGGCGATCCTCGTCGGCTTCCTCTACTGGTTCATCCTCGGCAAGACGCGTTTCGGGTTCGACCTGCGGGCCACTGGCCGCTCCGAGACGGCTGCGGTCGCGAGCGGTGTCAAGGTGCCGCGCATGGTGATGACCGCGATGATCGCCTCCGGCGCCCTCGCGGGCCTCGTCGGTATGCCGTTGCTGTTCGGCCAGGACTTCAACTACGGCACGACGTTCCAGGCGGGGCTGGGCTTCGCGGGCATCGCCATCGCGCTGCTCGGGCGCAACAACGCGGTCGGCATCGCCTTCGCGTCGCTGCTGTGGGCCTTCCTCGACGTGCAGTCCAACGCCCTGCAGATCCAGGCAGGCGTGGCCCAGGAGCTCGTCAACATCATCCAGGGCGTCATCCTCTTCGCCGTCGTCATCGCCTACGAGCTGATCCGGCGGGCCGACAAGCGGCTCGAGCAGGCCAGGGTCGCCCGTGAGCTCGCCGCCCAGCGAAGTGCCAAGCCCGCCACGGAAGGAGCCCCGGCATGAGTGCCGCAGGACTCGAGGTCGGCACGCAGACGGTGGTCGACAAGCCCAAGCGTCGCAAGTACGGCCTGCGCGAGTGGGCGGTGATCGCGGTCGGTGTGCTGGCCATGATCTCGATCCTGCGCGTCGTGACCGGTGCCGACGACATCGCCTCGTCCGGAGCCCTCGCCGCCGCGATCGGTCTCGCCGTCCCCATCGGTCTCGCCGGCCTCGGCGGCCTGTGGTCGGAGCGCGCTGGAGTCGTCAACATCGGACTCGAGGGCATGATGATCCTCGGCACCTGGGGGGCCGGCTTCTTCGGCTACCACATGGGGCCCTGGGCGGGCATGCTCGGCGCGATCTTCATGGGCATGCTCGGTGGCCTCATCCATGCCGTCGCCACCGTGACCTTCGGGGTCGACCACATCGTGTCCGGTGTCGCCCTCAACATCATCGGCCTCGGTGTGGCCAAGTACCTCGCGGCGCGGTTCTTCAACGGCCTCCCGGGAGGTGGCCCCACCCAGTCCCCGCCGATCGACCCGCTGCCGAGCTTCACCCTGCCGGGGATCTCCGACGGGCTGGGCACCCTCGAGAAGAAGAACTGGTTCTTCGTCAGCGACGTCGCCGCGGTCCTCCGCGCAGCCTGCACCAACCTGTCGATCCTCACGATCATCGCGATCCTGCTGTTCGTCGGCACCTGGTGGGTCCTGTGGCGCTCCGCCTTCGGCCTGCGCCTGCGGTCGGTCGGTGAGTCGCCGGTGGCTGCCGAGTCGCTCGGCGTCAACGTGATGCGCTACAAGTTCCTCGCGGTGCTGATCTCGGGTGGCCTGGCCGGCCTCGGCGGCGGGTTCCTCGCCCTCGTGGCCGCCAACATCTACCGCGACGGACAGACCGGTGGTCGTGGTTACATCGGCCTCGCAGCCATGATCTTCGGCAACTGGCGACCCGGTGGCCTGCTCTCCGGCGCGGCCCTGTTCGGCTACACCGACGCCGTCCAGCTGCGCGGTGGCGCGACCGTCCACGCGTTCCTGCTGCTGTTCGCCGTCCTGCTCATCGCGGTCGGCATCTGGCAGCTGGTCCGCAACAAGCGCACCGTGCAGGGCGTGCTGGCGATCGTGGTCGGCGTGCTCGTCGGCTGGTGGTACCTCGCCGCGGACGCCGTCCCGGCCGAGCTCACCGGCACGACGCCGTACGTCACGACGCTGCTGGTGCTCGCCTTCGCCTCGCAGCGGCTGCGGATGCCCGCCGCCGACGGCCAGATCTACCGCAAGGGAGAGGGGCACTAGGTGCCCACCGACCCTGCGGCACAGCCGGAGGAGGGGTATGCCGGTGAGCCAGCCTCACCGCATACCCCACCTCCCGCGCCCGAGCACCTCGACTGGGAGTCGTTGCGCGCCAAGGCGATCGAGGTCATGCACAAGGCGTACGCGCCGTACTCCCACTTCCCCGTGGGGGTCGCCGGCATCGTCGACGACGGCCGCGTCGTCGTCGGCTGCAACGTCGAGAACGCCGCGTACGGCGTGGGGCTGTGCGCGGAGTGCGGCATGGTCTCGGAGCTGCACGCCTCCGGTGGCGGCCGCCTCGTCGCGGTCTCGTGCGTGGGCGGCGACGGCCAGCCGTTGATGCCGTGCGGGCGGTGCCGCCAGCTGCTCTGGGAGAACGGCGGCCCCGACTGCCTGCTGCTGACCCCCCAGGGTGTGCTGCCGATGCGTGAGGTCCTGCCCCAGGCGTTCGGTCCCGACAACCTCTCGATCGCCCAGCCGCCCCCCGCC
>NZ_JBFUEO010000065.1:0-11130 GCF_056403935.1 Pedococcus sp. P2_E4
GGGCCGGGCCGTCGCGACCGACTCGTCGCCCGACGGCGTGGCACCGGTGCGGATCGTGGCCCGCGGCACGACCACGACGCGGCGGCCGGCGGCCTGGGCCCGCCAGCCGAAGTCGACCTCGGAGCCGAACTCGCCGAGGGCGCGGTCGTGCCAGCCCAGGTCGTCGAGCAGGGCTCGCTCGGCCAGCATGCCCGCGGTGGGGACGGCGAGGACGTCGCTGCGACGGTCGTACTGCCCCTGGTCCGGCTCCCCCGCGGCGGGCGCCGGGATGACACGACCGCTGCGGGTCATCTGCACGCCGACCGACCGCAGGATGCCCGGACGGTGCCAGTCGAGCTGCTTGGGACCGGCCGCGCCCACGGACGGCGACCGGCGGATCGCGTCGAGCAGCCGCGCGAGGGTCGTCGGTGCCGCTGCCGTGTCGCAGGTCAGGACCCACACGTGCTCGGCCGAACCCTCGCCTGCCGAGTCCTCGCGTGCCGAATCCCCCTGCGCCGAAACCCCCTGTGCCACAACGGGACCGGCCATCTCGGCGAGCGCCGCGCGCACGGCATACATGAGGGAGGAGGCGCCGGGGACGGTGACGAACTGGACGGAGGGGATGGCGCTGCGCACGCCCTCGTGAACACGAACGGTCTCGACGGCGAGGCCGTCGAGACCGGGGTCGACCACCACGAGCCGCTCGGGGCTGCGGGTCTGGCGGGCCAGGGAGTCGAGGGTCTGGGCCAGCGCCGAGGTCGGGCCCCGCAGGACGAGGACAGCGGTCACTGTCGACGCAGTCGGCGCGGAGCCGTCTGCGGGGGTATCGGTCACACCATGGGGCGGGGCAAGCGTCATGCGGTCGTCACGGGGAGTCGCCGTGGCCGGCGACTAGACCGCGCGCTTCTTGAGCTTGCGACGCTCGCGCTCGGACAGGCCACCCCAGATACCGAAGCGCTCGTCGTTGGCGAGGGCGTACTCGAGGCACTCGGCCCGGACCTCGCACCCGACGCAGACCTTCTTGGCCTCGCGGGTCGACCCGCCCTTCTCGGGGAAGAACGCCTCAGGGTCCGTCTGGGCACACAGGGACCTCTCCTGCCAGGAGAGCTCCTCCTCGGCGCCACCCTCCAGGGTGACCAGCTGCAATTCGTGCACGGCTTCCTCCTCGACCCGGTTCGCCGCTCGTGTGACGGTGCGTCACAACAATGGAATTACACGCGTGTCATACGTGGTTCGTCAAGCGGAAGTCTGATATTTGCCCGATCGGATGAACCGCGATAGTGCCCGGTTCGTGCCGTTTTCGGATCCCCTGTGGTCAGTGAGCCTTCTCGGGACGATCCGTGACGCCTGTCCACGACCTGGTCAGGGGCGGCCGGCGAGCTCCTGACAGACTGCCACCATGCGCATCACCGCCCTCGCCGGGGGTGTCGGCGGAGCCCGGTTCCTGCGCGGCCTGCGGGCCCACCTCGACCGCTCCCCCGACCTCGCCGACACCGACCTGACGGTCATCGGCAACACCGGTGACGACATCAACCTGTTCGGCCTGCGGGTGTGTCCCGACCTCGACACGCTGCTCTACACCCTCGGCGGCGGCATCCACGAGGGCCAGGGCTGGGGCCGGGCCGACGAGAGCCACCGCGTGCAGGGTGAGCTGGCCGCGTACGGCGCCGTCCCGCAGTGGTTCGCCCTCGGCGACCTCGACCTCGGCACCCACGTCGTGCGGTCGCAGTGGCTCGGCCAGGGCCTGTCCCTGTCCGAGGTCACGGCCCGCCTCGCGCAACGGTGGGGGCTGCCCGACCGCCGGATCACCCTGCTCCCGATGACCGACTCCCCGGTGGAGACCCACGTCGTGATCGAGGACGACGACGGCCAGCGCGCGATCCACTTCCAGGAGTGGTGGGTGCGGCTGCAGGCGTCCGTCGCGGCCCAGCGGTTCCTCGCCGTGGGCATGGACCGCGCCACCCCGGCTCCCGGGGTCCTCGACGCGATCCGGCAGGCGGACGTCGTGCTGCTGCCCCCGAGCAACCCGGTCGTCTCGATCGGCATCATCCTCGGGGTGCCCGGAGTCCGTGACTCGCTGCGCGGCACCACCGCCCCCGTGGTCGGCGTCTCCCCCCTCATCGGCGGTATGCCGGTGCGCGGCCACGCCGACGCGTGCCTCGCCGCGATCGGCGTGGAGTCCACCGCCGGTGCCGTGGCGGGGCTCTACGAGGACTTCCTCGACGGCTGGCTCGTCGCGGAGTCGGACGCCGCTGCGCTGCGGCTCCCGCGCGCGACGGTGCGGGCCCGCCCCATCCTGATGAGCGACCAGGAGGCCGCAGCCGACATCGCCGGCGCCGCCCTCGACCTCGCGCTCGAGCTGCGGCGCTGACATGACGGTGGGTGGGCTGCCTGGCGGGCGGGCTGGTGGGCTGCCTTCCGGTGGGCTGGTCGTCGCGCCGGTCACCGGCCTCCCTGAGGTGGTCGCGGGGGACGACGTCGCGGCACTGGTCCACGCTGCGCTGTCCACCCGGGGGGACGCCCTGCAGGAGGGGGACATCGTCGTCATCTCGAGCAAGGTCGTCTCGAAGTCGCTCGGCCTGTGGGCAGGCTCGGCCGACCACCAGGCGGTCGTCGCCTCCCAGACCGAGCGGGTGGTGGCCGAGCGCACGTCCGGCGAGCGGGTCACCCGCATCGTGAGGTCGTCGGCCGGACCGGTGATGGCGGCGGCGGGTGTCGACGCGTCCAACACGGGGGTCCGCGACGGCCTGCTCCTGCTGCCCCACGACCCTGACGCCGAGGCCGTCACGCTGCGGGCGCGCCTGCAGTCGCTGACCGGCTTGCGCCGGGTCGGGGTGGTGCTGAGCGACACCGCCGGACGGCCGTGGCGGGTCGGGCAGACCGACTTCGCGCTGGGCGCAGCCGGACTCGCGGTGGTCGACGACCTGCGTGGCGGGGTGGACGCCGACGGCCGGCCGCTCGCTGTCACCACGCGAGCCGTCGCCGACGAGCTGGCCGCGGCCGCCGACCTGGTCAAGGGCAAGGCGGAGGCCGTTCCGGCAGCGGTCGTGCGGGGTACTCCGTGGGCCACCGACGAGGACGGCGCCGGGGCGGCGACGCTTGTGCGGACCGGGCCCGAGGACTGGTTCGGCTACGGCTCCGCCGAGGCGGTCCGGGCCTCGCTCGGTGTCGAGCCAGGCAGCAGCAGCGCGGAGCGTGTCGGCATCCGTTCCGTGGCACCCGAGCTGCTCGCCACGCGGGTCCGGCGTGCCGTCGACGTGGCGTGCGACGACCTGCCGTTCCCCACCGAGACCGACACCGTGGTCGAGGGGACGATCGAGGTCACGGCCGCCACGGCATACCGGGTGGGCATCGTGGCGGCGCGGCTCCAGGTCGCCCTCTGGGGCGAGGGGCTCCTCGCCCGCCTCGACGGCGAAATCGTCACGGGCCCGGGCGGAGACCCGGCCGCGCGGCTCACCCTCACAGAGCGCTGACGCCCGCCAGGTCTGGAGCGGGTGGCGTCAGCGGCGGGTCGGCAGGTGCGTGCGGGGCGCCATGCGGGGGCCCCGACGTGGCGGGGCGCCGCCGTCGAGCCCGAGCAGGTGCTGCACGCGGTAGCGGTGCCCGCGGTAGGGCTCGAGCAGCTCGGCGAGCACGTCGTCGCCGTGGCTCTCGCCGAGCAGCAACCAGGTGAGGTTCTTGGCCACGTGGTAGTCGCCGAAGCTCACCGCGTCGGGGTCGCCGAGCGCCCGCTGGGCCACCTCGGAGGACGTCCACACCCCGATGCCGGGCACGGCGCGCAGCCGCGCCCGGGCCTCGGCGTGGCCGAGGCCCACGCACTCCTCCAGCCGTCCGGCCACTGCCGCCGCCCGCACCACCGTTCCGGAGCGGGCGCCGTCGACCGATGCCCGCAGCCACTCCCACGAGGGGATCGCTGCCCACTCCTGCGCGGTCGGAGCGACCCACAGCCGCCGGCCCTCGCCGGGCCCCGGCGCGCGCTGGCCGAACCGGTGCACGAGCGCTCGGTAGCCACCGAAGGCCTCCTGACCCGTGACCTTCTGCTCGATCACACCCGGCACCAGGGCGTGCATGACCAGACCCGACCGGGGGACGTGCCACGCGGCATACCGCTGCCACGCCCTCGCCACCTGCGGGTGGTGGGCCACGAAGTCGGAGTCGTCGTCGTCGTCACCCAGCAGGGCCGGCACCTGGTCGAGCGCCCACTGCCCACCCGGTCCCCACGCCGTCGCGGTCACGTCGCCGATCCCGGTGGCCTGGGCGAGGTGCAGCGTGGCGGGACCGGCCGGGGTCGGGAGCCCCAGCCACCAGCCGTCGCCCCGGTCGGACTGGAACGTGGGGTCACCGCCCCCGCGTCGGAAGGCACGGACCACCAGTCCCACCGAGGTCGGGCGACGGGGCCGCCAGACGCGAGTCAGCTCGGGGGTCGGGGACACCAGGACAGTCTGGCGCGTTCTGGTGACAATGCCCGCAGGCGGGACACGTAGACTCCCAGAACCCTCCCGCCCCGACAGACCCGAGGACGACGTTGAGCAACAAGCGCGCGAGCCAGGACCGCAAGGCCCGACTGGCCGAGATCCAGCAGCAGCAGAAGGCCAAGGAGCGCAAGGTGGTCGCGGGCATCGTGATCGGCTGCATCGTCCTGCTCGGCGCCCTCGGCGGTGTCGTGGCGTATGCCATCAGCGACGCGAAGTCCAAGCAGCTGCCCGGCCTCGGCGTCTCACTCGCCGCAGCCAAGTGCGACGCGGTCACGACCGACTCCGGTGGCGGCACCGGCGAGCACGTGGGCCCGGGAACGGCCAAGCCCGACCAGACCTCGGTCGACTACGACACCGTCCCGCCGAGCCACGGCGCGCACTTCGCCCAGCCGGACGTCAGCGGCCGCGACTTCTACACCGCCGAGGACCGCCCCGTCCTCGAGACGCTGGTGCACAACCTCGAGCACGGCTACACCATCCTCTGGTACGACGGCGCCAAGGTGAAGGACACCACCCTGCTCAAGGACATCGCCGACCAGGGCGACAAGCAGACCGAGTCGAGCGGCAAGTTCAAGGTCGTCGAGTGGGACGCCTCGCGCGGGACCTTCCCGGCTGACAAGCCGTACGCCCTGGTGCACTGGGCCAAGGACGCCGGTCACCGCCAGCTGTGCGGCGACCTGTCCGGCAAGGCCGTCGTCGACTTCATCAAGAAGTACCCGGCCTCCGACACCCAGGAGCCTGGCGCCGCCTGACCGTCCCTGGTCGCGACCGGCGTCAGCGCCGGCGGAACGTCAGCAGGATGAACGTGTAGTCGAGGCCGACCCGGTCCCAGTGCACGGGACGCTCGGGATGGGCCAGGGCGTCCGACGTGGACAGGTCGCCGACCAGCTCCAGCCCCGCGGCGTCGGCGGCCGCGACGAGAGCGCGGATGTCCTCGGGCCCGAAGATGTGCACCTCGCTGCCGTAGGCCGTGCGGCCCTGGGTGTCCGGTGGCTCCTGGTCGTAGTCCGTCGAGACGCACAGGACGCCACCGGGACGCAGGACGCGGGCGCTCTCGCGCAGGAACGCCTCGACCGGCACGCCGTGCTCGATGACCGACATGCAGGTGATGGCGTCGAGCGACCCGTCGGGCAGCCCGGTGGCCGTCACGTCTCCGTGGCGGAACACGACGCCGTCACGCGTGACCTGCGACCCGAACTCCAGGTTGATGCCCAGGAGCGAGGCCGGGGCGTCGCCCAGGCCGTAGAGCCTCAGCCACGGAAGCACCGGCGAGTAGCGCGCACTGCCGGCGTCCATGACGCGGGCCGTGCGGGAACCGTCGTCGGCCAGCGACAGCACGGCGCCGACCGCCCCGAGGGCGTCCCAGTTCTTGGGCTGGTCGCGGTGGAGGGGGAGCCGCAGACGGGTCGCCTCGGCGACGGCGGAGTCGGCCATGGCCCGCGACTGGAGCACGCCCGTCGGCGGCACGGTCGTGGGGACCGGCCGGGCGCCGGCACTCCCCCGTCGCGCCTCGACCCGGCGCTGGACGGCGACCCGCCCCCACAGCACGTGCTCGGCGCCGCGCTTGGCGACGGCGAGCAAGCGGCCTCCGGGCGGGGCGGCAACCTGGGGCGACGGATCGGTGTGGTCAGGCGAAGGCATGCGAGGCAATCTATCCGGCCTGCGGTCCGGGTCGGTCCTCGGCAACCTGTCCGGGACGGTCCTCGGCAACCCGTCGGTGCCGGTCCTCCTCGACGACGATGTGGTCGTGCTCGCGTTCGACCGTGGAGGTGATGAGGTGGTGCGAACGGGCCCAGGCCCACCCGCCGAGGGCGAACACCACGTCGGCGAGGAGCGTGAGGAACCGCGACACCACGACGACCGCGGTGGCGGCCGGCACCGAGATGACCGGCCCGAGCAGCAGCACCAGCAGGCCCTCACGGACTCCGACGCCTGCGGGCAGGATGACGGTGAACATCGACAGCGAGGCGGCGAGGGAGAACCCGGCCACACTGGCGAGTGCGAGCCGGGACCCGTCCTGGCCGGCGTCGCCGAGCGTGCGGGCCAGGATGTAGACGGACAACCCGGTGCTGGCCCACGACAGGCAGAAGCAGACCACGGCGAACAGCACGGTGCTGCCGGACAGCCGGTGCTCCAGCGGCGGTCGGCGCAGGACCCGCAGCCCGAGTGCGATCGCCCGGTTGAGCAGCCGCGGCCACAGCACCAGCACCAGCAGGGGCAGGACGAGCAGCAGGGCCCAGCCGGTCGACGCCGTCGAACTGCGCGAGAGCAGCAGCGGCAGCGCCGGCATCCCGACGATGAAGCCGCAGATCGCGGCCAGACCGACGGTCAGCAGCCCGACGACGGCCGAGCGCTGCCGCGGGATGTGCAGACGCGCCCCCATCTCGGCCTGCGCGACGATGGCCCACACCGATCCCGGCAGGTACTTGCCGAGCTGCCCGACGAAGAAGATGCCGCCGGCCTCGGCGAGGTGGATCCGGGACCCGAGGTCGGCCAGGATCCGGCGCCACGCGAGCAGCGTGAGGATCGGCGCGATGCAGGTCACGAGCCCAGCCAGGGCGATCGTCCCGGGGTCGATGCGCCGCAGGTCCGCGGACACCTCGTCCCAGTTGCGGGCCACGGCGTAGGTCACGCCCGCCACCACCAGCACGGCCAGCAGGATGCGCAGCGCCGCGAAGGCGCGCCCGCGGGTCACCGTCGCCTCAGGGTGAGCCGCACGAGCCCGTATGCCGCGTCGGGACTGTGGGAGGACCCCGAGGCGTGCCGCATGCGGCTCGTGATGTCGCCGTCGAGGTCGCCGACCAGGAGGAAGCCGAGGTCGTGCGAGCGGGCCAGGACGCCGCGGACGTCGGCGGGACCGAGAGCGCCCTCCGCACCGGTGCCGCCGATGGGCAGCGTGACGCAGAGCAGGCCCCCGGACTTGAGGGCCCAGGACGCCTGGCTCATGGCCTCGTCGATGTCGTCGGCGTCGCAGCCCCCGGGATGCAGGCGCACGATGACATCGAGCGAGGCGGTGTCGACGTCGAGCACCTCGACGGAGCTGCGCCGCCCGGTGAGCTCGAGCTCGACGGGTTCGAAGCCGATGGCCCGCGCCCACCGGCTCAGCGGTGAGCGGGCCCCCGACTCGTCGACGATGACCGCACTGCGGCGGCCGTCGTCGCGCACCCGCACGATGGCGGCCAGGGCTCCGAGCGCGGCCCAGGCGGCGATCGGGTCCCCGACCCGCGGGAGCCCCAGGCTCCGGGCGAACGCCTTGGCCTCGTCTGCCTCGTCGGCGTCCGCGAGGACGTCACTGGGCCGGACCCACTCAGGCAGGTCCGCTCGCGCGAGGGCGACCTCGGGACGCGAGGCCGCGACGATCCCGCGCACGGCGGAGGCCGCCCGGTGACGCAGGTGACCGACGACGGCGGTGGCGCCGGTGGCGGCATCGGGGTCGGTGCCGTCCGCGGCGGCCTCGCGTTCGGCGGCGGGCTCGACCGACGCCAGCGCCTCGATCGCACCCACGTACCGCGCCCACGGGCCCGACAGGTCCGGCGCGCGCACCGCGGCCCGCAGCTGGTCGGCATACCCGGGCTCGGCCAGGCGACGCAACGCCTCGGTGAGGGCCTCGACGTCGCCCGGCGGCACGAGCAGCCCGTCGACGCCGTCGCGGACCTGGGAGCCGAAGGTGCCCACGTCGGACGCCAGCACCGGGAGCCCGTGCTGCTGCCCGAGGAGGGCGTTCTGCGACGCGGTCGCGCTGCGGTAGGGCAGCGCCAGGACGTCGTGGCTGGCGAGCAGCGGAGCGAGGCGGTCGGCCGGCACGTAGCCCCCGTGCACCTCGACCCGCCCGCGCAGCCGCGGGTCACGGGCCAGCTCGCGGACGCGTTCTCCGCTGCTGCCCCACATCTCCCCCGCGACCGTGAGGGTCGGGCCGGGGACCTCGGCGAGCGCCTCGAGCAGCAGGTCGAGGCCCTTGTAGTCGCGGACGATCCCGAGGGCCAGCAGGCGCGGCGGCCCGTCGTGGGCCGGGCGCTCGAGTGGCGGGCCACCCGGCAGGTGCGGCGGCAGGTCGGTGACCGAGACCCGCGGGGCGCGCAGCTCGTAGGCCAGCTTGGCCTGCGAGTCGCTGTGGACCAGGACGGAGTCCACGCGCTGGAAGAGCTGCTGCATGAGCTCGCGGTCGCCGACGTGGGTCTCGTGGGGCAGCACGTTGTGGGCGATGACGACACTGCGCGGACGCCCCTCGCCGACGCCGGCGCGGCGACCGGCGCCCGCTGCCCGCAGCAGCGCGAGGTGGGCCGGGACGACCGCGGGGATCACGTGGACCACGACGATGGCGTCGAAGCCGCGCAGCCGTCGACCCGCACGGACCCACGTGTCGGGGCGGGCCCAGCTCAGCGCACGGACCGTCCGCGGGAACGGCGGGAGGTCGGCGGCTCCCCCGGGCACCGCCTGCTCGCCGGGGTACAGCTTGGAGGGGTACAGGTGGGACCACGACACGAGGGTCACGTCGTGACCGGCCTCGGCCAGCTCGTGGGCCAGCATCGTCGTGTGCGCGGCCACCCCACCCTTGTAGGGGTGGGTGGGGCCGACGACGGCGACCTTGAGCGCGGCGGACGCCGCGGCGGCGTCGGTCATCGCCGCCCCCACGCACACGGCATACGGACTCCGCTCACACGCTCGTGCGCGAACGCACGACGAGGTCCGACAGGAGGGCGAGCGAGCCGATCATGATCCCGCTGACGATGAGCAGCACCGTGCTCGCCGGGAAGTAGAAAGGGTGCCGCACCATGTCGACCACGCCCTTGACCACGCCGATGACGATGAGCCACAGCGCCGGCGGCATCAGCACCTTGAGCGGGTCGAAGTACATGACCATGCGCAGCACCTGGAGGATGTAGCGGTAGGCGTCGCGGACGAAGTGGAACTTGCTGACGCCCGCACGCTTGGCATAGCTCGTGGGGACGTACTTGATGTCGTGCTGGTTGGACAGGAACGCCAACGTGATCGTCGTGACGCAGCTGAAGCCGGGGGGCAGCAGCCGCAGGTACGGCAGGGACACCTCGCGGCGGAAGGCCCGCAGGCCCGAGTTGAGGTCGGGGATGGTCTGGTTGGTGAGCTTCTCGGCGATCTTGCGGATCAGCCACTTCGCCGGGACACGGGCCCACTTGTGCGTGCCCTCCTCGGTGGTGCGGGCGCCGACGACCTGGTCGTACGAGTCGTCGTCGCGCAGGATGCGGACGAGGTCCGGGATGCGCTCGTTCTCGTAGGTCATGTCGGCGTCGGTCCACACGACGATCTCGCCGTAGGCCTGCTGGGTCCCGATGCGACGGGCCGTGCCGCTGCCACCGTTGCGGCGGAACGGCATCACGCGGATGCCTGCGTAGCGGGTGGCTGCGGACTGCAGCACCGCGAGGGTGTTGTCGGTCGACGCGTCGTCGATGCAGAGCAGCTCGTAGGTGAACTCGCTGGCGTTCATGGCGGCCGTGATCCGGTCGATCTCCTTGAGGACGTGCTCGCCCTCGTTGAAGCACGGCAGGACGATCGTGACGTACGGCCTGGAGGGGTCGTGCCCCTCCTCGCCTGCCAGCGGGGTCGCCTGGGTCGCCGGGAGGTATGCCGCGTCGGCCGGGTGGGGTCGCGGGTCACCGCTCGCGGGGGCCGGGATCGGCTCGCGCGCCGTGCCGATGACCTCGGTGGCGGGGGCGTCCGGCGACGGGAACGTCTGCGTGGGGTAGTCACTCATCTCGTCGCGAGCCTACCCGTCAGGCACGGGTCACGGCCCCCACCCCGCGGTGGCCCGACCCACGACCCGGTTTCGACCGATGGCCCGGACTGTGCCAAGTTGGACGGGTGGACACCCAAGAGGTTCTGGACCTGATGAAGACCGTGGCGGCGGACGTCATCACCCCCCGCTTTCGTGCACTGGCCGACGGCGAGGTGATGGAGAAGAACCCCGGCGACCTCGTGACCGTCGCGGACCAGGAGTCCGAGGAGATCCTCACCCGCGAGCTGTCGGCCGCCTTCCCCAGCGCGTTCATCCTCGGCGAGGAGCTCACGTCGGCCGACCCGAGCGCGCTCGAGCGGTTCGTGGCGGCTGACCACGCCTTCACGGTCGACCCGGTCGACGGCACCAAGAACTTCGTGCACGGCTCCCCCGACCACGCCGTCATGGTGAGCGAGATCGTGGGTGGCGAGACCGTGCGGGCCTGGATCTGGCAGCCGGAGCACGAGGTCGCCTGGGTGGCCGAGCGCGGCGCCGGCGCCTGGCGAAACGGCGTGCGGCAGCAGCGTGAGCCCGTCGCCGACGGCGTGGCGGCCCACGGCGCGACCTCCATCTGGCCGTTGCGGGGCCACTCCCTCGGCCGACTGCCCGCCCTGGTCGGCTCGTGGGTGTGCTGCGGCGTCGACTACCCGCGGCTCATCGAGGGAGCCATCGACTACATCCTGTACGCCCGCAACAGCCCGTGGGACCACGCTCCCGGCGCGCTCATGGTCGAGGAGGCCGGCGGCGCCGTGGGCCACACGGACGGCACCCTCTACTCACCGCGTGGGCTCAACCCCGGGATCGTCGTGGCCGCCGACAAGGGCACGTATGCCGGGGTGCGCCGGCTCGCCGCCGACGCCTTCGCCCGGCGCTGACGCGCGGTCGGCGGGCACCGACGCGACTCCCCCCACGGCGGCGGTGCCTGGC
>NZ_JBFUEO010000066.1:0-10778 GCF_056403935.1 Pedococcus sp. P2_E4
TCCCCCGCCGCCGCGACGTCCCCCGCCGCCGCGACGTCCGCCGCCGCGGTCGCCGTCGCGGTCGCCGTCGCGGTCGACAAGGTCGAGCAGGCCCACGCCGCCGCGCAGGCGGCGAAGGCGTGAGCACGGCATACCCTGCGCCGTTTCCCCACCCGAGCGGGGCCCGGCCACCTGCCCTCCCCCCGGAGCTCGTGCCGCGCCACGTCGCCATCGTCATGGACGGCAACGGGCGATGGGCCAACCAGTGCGGTCTGCCGCGCACCAAGGGTCACGAGGCCGGCGAGGCCGCGCTGCTCGACGTGACGGCTGGCGCCATCGAGGCGGGCGTGACCCACCTGTCGGCCTACGCGTTCTCGACCGAGAACTGGAAGCGCAGCCCCGACGAGGTGCGCTTCCTCATGGGGTTCAACCGCGACGTGATCCGACGGCGCCGCGACCAGCTGCACGAGTGGGGTGTCCGGATGCGCTGGGTCGGGCGCAGGCCGCGGCTGTGGGGCTCGGTCATCAAGGAGCTCGAGACGGCCCAGGAGCTCACTCGGCACAACACCGGGCTGACGCTCTACTTCTGCGTCAACTACGGCGGACGGGCCGAGATTGCCGACGCGGTGCAGCGGATCGCCGAGCAGGTGCAGCGGGGCAGGCTCAAGCCCGGGTCGATCGACGAACGGACGATCGCCCGCCACCTGCCGGAGCCGGACATGCCCGACGTCGACCTGTTCGTGCGGTCGTCGGGGGAGCAGCGCACGTCGAACTTCCTGCTGTGGCAGAGCGCGTACGCCGAGATGGTCTTCCAGGACACGCTCTGGCCCGACTACGACCGGCGCCACCTGTGGTCGGCGATCCAGACGTATGCCGAGCGGGACCGCCGCTACGGCGGCGCGGTCGACCAGCCCACGTCCTGAGAACACCACTTCGCCAACCTGAGACCACCATTTCGCCAACCTGGGACCACCATTCCGCCAACCTCTGCTAGCAGTGGTTGGCGAAATGCGGACAGGGTGCACGGTGTCCGGATTTCGCTAAACCCTGCTGGCAGAGGTCAGGGACCGTGGCCGGGGGTCACGCGGACGCGCAGTCGGCGCAGGTGCCGAAGATCTCGAGCGTGTGGTGCACGTCCGTGAAGCCGTGCTCGGCGCTCACCTTGTTGGCCCACGCCTCGACGGTCGGGCCCTCGACCTCGACGGTACGGCCGCACGCCCGGCACACCAGGTGGTGGTGGTGACCGGTCGAGCAGGCGCGGTAGACCGCCTCGCCGTCGTCGGTCCGCAGCATGTCGACCTCACCCTCGGCGGCCATTGCCTGGAGGTTGCGGTAGACGGTGGCCAGCCCGACGGAGTCGCCACCGGCCCGGAGTGCGGCGTGCAGGTCCTGGGCGGACCGGAACTCGTCGGTGTCGGCGAGCAGTGCAGCCACCGCCGCGCGCTGGCGGGTGGGGCGTCGCGTGCTCTCGGGGGTCGCGGTGCGGTCCTGGGTGCCGGTCATGGTGCAGCCGTCTCCTTCGGGGCCTCGTGGCGGGCGGGGTCGTGCTCGTCGTAGTGGCCCTCGTGGGCGGCGTGGCGGTGGCCGTCGTGCACGTAGTCGACGTGGTCGCCGTGGGTCACGGCCTCGTGCCCGCAGGCCGGCCCGTGCTCGTGGTCGTGGCGCTCGGCCCGCCGGTGTTGGTGCGCCCGGGCCTGGGCGACGACCGCCGTGCCCACCGCGGCGACGACGAAGAAGCCGATCGCGAGCAGCACGATGGTGCCGCCGGACGGGGTCTCCGCGAAGTACGAGGTCACGACCCCGCCGACGCTGGAGACGACGCCCACGACGACGGCCCAGCGCGTCGAGGCCCGGAAGCTGCGACCGAGCAGCTGCGCCGTCGCGTTGGGGATGATCATCAGGGCGCTGATGAGCAGCAGCCCGACGACGCGCATCGACACGACCACCGTGACGGCCGTGAGGACCGCGAGCGCGATGTTGAGCCCGGTGACGGGCAGTCCGCTGGCGCGGGCGTACTCCTCGTCGTTGGCGACGGCGAACAACCACGGGCGCAACAGCCAGGTCGTGACGAGCACGACGAGGGCCAGCCCGGCGAAGACCCAGAGGTCGCTCTGGTCGGCGGTGGTGATCGCGCCGAAGAGGTATGCCGTGAGGCTGGCCGGGTTGCTGCTGGGGGACTTGGCGATGATCACCACACCGGCGGCGATGCCGCCGTAGAACATGACCGACAGCGCCACGTCGCCACTGGTGGTGCCACGTCCGCGGATCAGCTCGATGGCGACCGCCGCAGCAGCCGCGGCGACCAGGGCGGTGAGCACCGGCGCCTGACCCGTGAGCACGCCGACCGCGACCCCGGCGAGCGCGACGTGCCCGAGCCCGTCACCGATCAGCGACAGCCGTCGCTGGACGAGGAACACCCCGACGAGTGGTGCGGCGAGCCCGACGAGGACCGCGGCGACGATCGCCTGGCGCATGAAGTCGAGGGACAGCAGCTCGCTCATGGGCGGTGCCTCCGCGGGTCGAGCGGCCCGGCCGACGGGGCGTCGGGCAGGCGTGACGGCGCGGGGTGGTCCTCGTCGTCGTGGTGGTGGTGGTGGTCGTCGGCCAGCTCGCCGGACCGTGACGCGAAGTCCTGCGGTGTCCCGTCGAACGCGACCCGCCCGCCCTGTACGACCACGATGCGGGTGACGATGCCGGCGAGGGCGGCCAGCTCGTGGGTGACGATGACCATGGTCGTGCCGCGTGCGGCGAGGCGGGCCAGCACGGTCGAGAGCATCTGCTGGTTGGCGGTGTCGACACCCGCAGTGGGCTCGTCCATGAGCAGCACGTCGGGGTTGGAGGCGAGGGCGCGCGCAATGAGCACCCGCCGCTGCTGGCCCCCCGAGAGCGTCGACACATCCGCGTCGGCACGGTCCGCGAGCCCGACGACGTCGAGGCACCGGTCGATCAGGGCCGTGTCGGCGGGGCTGTGCCGCACCGGACGCCACCAGCGGTGGTGGGACAGGCGCCCGACCGCCACGATCTCGCGGGCGGTCGCCCGGACGGACGCCGAGAGCGTGTGTCGCTGCGGCACGTAGCCCAGCCGGGCGAAGTCGCGGAAGGTCTCACGTGCCTCGCCGAAGAGCCGCACCTCGCCGCCGAGCTGGTCGTTGAGGCCGAGCAGCCCGCGGACCAGCGTGGACTTGCCGGACCCGTTGGGCCCCAGCACCGCGACCACCTCACCGCTGTGCACGGTGAGGGTGGCGCCCTGGACGACGACCTGGTCGGCGTAGCCGAAAGCGGCCCGCGTGAGCTGGAGGATCGGCGTGACCTCCGACGCCGCGGCGGGCGAGGCGGGGGTGGTCGTCACGAGCACTCCTGTCCGGCTACGAGGGTGGCGAGGTTGGCGCGCATGACCGACGGGTAGTCGCGACCGGCCGAGGCGCTGGTGATCCCCTCGAGGGGGTCGAGCACGGCCAGTCTGGCACCGGTCTCGCGCGCCAAGGTCCTGGCGACCGCCGTGCTGACGAGCGTCTCGGCATACACGGTGGTGGCCCCGCTGTCACGGATGTGGGCGGTGAGGGCCGCCATCGCGGCCGGGTTGGGCTCCGCATCGGGCGTGAGCCCGGTGATGCTCTCCTGGGTGAGGCCGTACGCCTCGGCCAGGTAGCCGAACGCCGCGTGCGAGGTGACGAGGTCGCGGACGGCGCAGCGCGCGAGCCCCGCGGTGAACTCCTCGTGCAGAGCCGTGAGCTCTGCGCGGAACACCTGCGCGTTGGTGGAGTATGCCGTGGCGTGCGCCGGGTCGCGCCGGCCGAGCTCGGCGGCGATGGCGTCGCCGACGTCGGCGTACCGCAGCGGGTCGAGCCAGAAGTGCGGGTCGGGAGCTCCCTCGGCGGCGTGGTCCTCGTGCTCGGCCGCGCTCTCCCCGGCGTGCGCGTGGTCGTCCTCGGTCGCCACCAGGGTGAGTCGGGCGGCGGGGGAGACGTCGAAGGCGTGGTCCTTGGCCTGGCCCTGCACGGCGTCGTCGACCGCGGGCTGGAAGTGCTTCTCGTAGACCACGAGGTCGGCTCCCGCGACCGAGCCGACCTGCCTGGGGGTGAGCTCGACGTCGTGCGGCTCGGCGCCGGGCTTGGTCAGCGAGGTGACGTCGACGTGGTCACCACCGACCCGGGACACCGCGTACTCCAGCGGGTAGAAGGCCGCGGCGACCTCGAGCTTGCTGGCGTCCCGCCCCCCGCTCGTCGCGCAGCCGGACAGCACGGCGATGGCGATGGCGATGGCACCGGCGCTGGCGACGAGGTGGGAGGGACGGGACGTCATGACAATCATTCTCAACACAAATGAGAACGATTGTCAAAATCGGTGTCGAGGTCAGGTGCGCGGCAGCGCCTGCGTCACGGTGATCGCGACGGCCATCAGCACCACCGCAACACGTCCCAGGCGGGCGCCGCCGTCCAGGGCCGGCCAGCCGAGGTAGAGGGTCCAGACGAGGAAGACCAGCACCGGCAGGAGGAAGAGCCACCCCCAGCCGTCGACGAGGACCCCCGCGACCATGAGGCCGAGCACGATGAGGAACGGCACGGCCCGCGGCACGGCGCCCAGGCGCTGGAGGGCGGGCAGGCTGGCGGACTCGATGGTCTGGCGGAGCGTCGGCACGGCACGAACCCTATGACGCGACCTCCGTTGCCCGGGCCAGGGCCGCCTCGAAGCGCGGCAGGCTCGCCTCGATCGTCTCCATCGTCGCGGTCAGGCAGATGCGGAAGAAGCCGGGCGTCTCGAAGATCCGACCGGGCATGACGAGCACGCCCAGGTCGGCGAGCAGCTGCACGAACGCCTCGTCATCGGCGACGGGGGAGTGCGGGAAGAGGTAGAAGGTCGCCTCGGGGACCTCCAGGCGGTAGCCCACCGCGCGCAGGCCCTCGACCATGAGGTCGCGCTTGGCCTGCAGGTGGGCGACGTCGATGCTCAGCTCCTCGAGCCGCGGCGTGGCGTACTGCATGACGTTGTTGGGGAAGAGCCAGCCCGCAGCGATCTGCACGCTCTCGACCGCCTCGATCACCGCGTCGACCACGTCCTGCGGCATCGAGGGTGGCAGGGCGAGGTAGCCCAGCCGCTGGCCGGGCGACAGGAGGGTCTTGCCGTACGAGTAGCAGAGCAGCGTGAACGGGTAGAACTGCGCCGGGCTGACGAAGCGGGCCCCGTCGAAGACCAACCGGTTGTACGGCTCGTCGGAGACCAGGTAGATCCGGCGTCCGTGCCGGGCGGACGCCTCGTCGAGCAGGGCGGCAAGCGCCCGCAGCGTCGGCTCGGGGTAGATCCGCCCCGTCGGGTTGTTGGGGGTGTTGACGATGACCACCCGGGTGCGTGGCGTGATCGCGGCCTCGATCGCAGCCAGGTCGAGGTCGAACGTCTCGGCGTCGACCCGCACCTTGACCGGCACCAGCCCGGCCTCCAGGGCCAGCGACTCGTAGAGGAACCACGGCGGCAGGCTGAAGACGACCTCGTCCCCGGGGTCGGCCACCGACTTGAGGGACGTCGCGATGGCGCCGAAGCCGCCAGTGGTCATGCGGATCCGGTCGGCCGGCCAGTCCAGCCCCAGGTGTCGCGAGAGCGAGGCGGCAGCAGCCGCCTGGGCCGCCTCCTGGCTGAACTTGTAGGCGAACCACAGCTCGTCCTTCGGCAGGACGGCCTCGCGCAGGGCCTCGACGTAGTCCGTCTGCGGCACCTCGTGCGGGTCGCCGAAGGTGAAGTCGAGGACCCCGGGCTCGAGCCGCCGCTCCTGGTACCCCGACCGGCGGGCGAAGTCGAACAGCATCCGGAACGACTCGGCCTGCTGGATCTGGACGGACCGCGCTGAGACGGGGTGGTCACTCATGGCCACCGACGGTAGGCGCGCCCCCGCGGGCCCGCGACCACCATTCGACGGAGGTGCCCACACGGCATACCCCGTCGAGCGACGGCACACCCGGCGAGCGACGGCATACCCCGTCGAGCGGGCAGGCCACGCACAAGTAACCTTGCGCGCATGGCCGCACCCTCCACCGTCGACACCGTCGTCTCCCTCTGCAAGCGCCGGGGCTTCGTGTTCCCCTGTGGCGAGATCTATGGCGGCACGAGGTCCGCGTGGGACTATGGCCCCCTCGGCGTCGAGCTCAAGGAGAACATCAAGCGGCAGTGGTGGAAGTCGATGGTGACCGGCCGCGACGACGTCGTCGGCCTCGACTCCTCGATCATCCTGCCCCGACAGACCTGGGTGGCCTCGGGCCACGTCGGCGAGTTCACCGACCCGCTGACCGAGTGCCAGTCCTGCCACAAGCGGTTCCGCCTGGACCACATGCAGGAGGCCATCGCCGAGAAGAAGAACGCCAAGAAGAGCGGCGACGACGCGCTGGTCGACCCCGACTCGATCCCGCTCGCCGAGATCGCCTGCCCGAACTGTGGCACCCGCGGCTCGTGGACCGAGCCCCGCGAGTTCAACATGATGCTCAAGACCTACCTCGGCGTCATCGAGGACGAGTCCGGCCTGCACTACCTGCGGCCCGAGACGGCACAGGGCATCTTCATCAACTTCCTCAACGTCATGAACGCCGCGCGCAAGAAGCCGCCGTTCGGCATCGGCCAGACCGGCAAGAGCTTCCGCAACGAGATCACGCCCGGCAACTTCATCTTCCGCACCCGCGAGTTCGAGCAGATGGAGATGGAGTTCTTCGTCAAGCCGGGCGAGGACGAGACCTGGCACCAGTACTGGATCGACGAGCGCACCAAGTGGTACACCGACCTCGGCATCAACCCCGACAACCTGCGCCACTTCGAGCACCCTGCCGACAAGCTCAGCCACTACTCCAAGCGCACCGTCGACATCGAGTACCGCTTCAACTTCGCGGGCAGCGAGTGGGGCGAGCTCGAGGGCATCGCCAACCGCACCGACTTCGACCTGACCACGCACAGCACGCACTCCGGCACCGATCTCGTCTACTTCGACCAGGCCAGCGGTGAGCGCTACACGCCCTACGTCATCGAGCCCGCCGCCGGCCTGTCGCGCTCGCTCATGACCTTCCTCGTCGACGCCTACACCGAGGACGAGGCGCCCAACACCAAGGGCGGTGTCGACAAGCGAGTCGTCCTGCGGCTCGACAAGCGGCTGGCGCCCATCAAGGCGGCCGTCCTGCCGCTGTCGCGCAACGCCGACCTGTCGCCCAAGGCGCGCGAGCTCGCCGCCACGCTGCGCCAGCACTGGAACATCGACTTCGACGACGCCGGGGCCATCGGCCGCCGCTACCGTCGCCAGGACGAGATCGGCACGCCGTTCTGCATCACGGTGGACTTCGACACGCTCGAGGACCACGCGGTGACGATCCGCGAGCGCGACAGCATGGCCCAGGAGCGCGTCAGCCTCGACAAGGTGGAGGAGTACCTCGGCGCTCGCCTGCTCGGCTGCTGATCTCGAGGGCTTTCGTATGCCGGGTGCCAACCTTTGCGCCCCTCCCGTGCGTTAGGGGGGAGAATCCGCACGGGAGGTGGCCATGCGCCGCGAGGTCGACGAGGAGTTCGCGCAGTACGTGCGGGCCAGACAGCACCGGCTGCTGCGTGCTGCCTTCCTCGTGTGCGGTGACCTCCACCTCGCCGAGGACCTCCTGCAAGGGGCGCTCGTCAAGCTCGCCGCCCGCTGGGAGCGGCTGAGGAACGAGAACCCCGACGCCTACGTCCGCAAGATCCTCTACCGCGATGCCGTCTCGTCGTGGCGACGGAGCCGGCGCGAGTCGCCGTCCCTGTTCCCGGAGCTCGACCTCGACCGGCCGGAGCCGGACCGGTCGACGGGCACCGGGGAGCGCCTCGACCTGCTGCGCGCCCTGGCCCAGCTCACCCCCAAGCAGCGGGCCGTCATCGTCCTGCGGTTCTTCGAGGACCGCAGCGAGGCCGACACCGCCGACGCGCTCGGCGTCTCGGTGGGCACCGTCAAGAGCCAGACCCACGCCGCCCTCGCCAGGCTGCGCACGCTGCTGCCCGACTTCGCCCCGCACCTGTCGGGCGTGCACCCACCGCGCCTGCATCCACCCCGAGAGGAAGGGCCGTCATGACCGACCGGGACCTGAGCGCCCTGCTCGAGCGCGCGAGCGCCGACGTCGTCGAGCGGGACTTCGCCCACGAGGCGTGGGCCGGGGCCGTGGCGCAGCGGCAGCACCGCCGCCGGGTCGTCACGACCGCCGCCGGAGCCCTCGCCGCGGCAGCCGTCGCCGTCACCACGGTCCAGCTCACGGGGTCGACGCCGCGTCCCTCACCCGCGAACCCGACCACCACGTCACCGGCGGCGACGAGGCTCTCGGACGGCACGGCATACGACCAGATGCCGTTGGAGGGCAAGGAAACCGAGCTGGCGCACTTCGACGCGGGACTGCCGTCGGAGATCACGCCCAGCGAGGCACGGAGCGCGGAGCTCGGCGGCGGTGGGATGCCGGACGGGCCCGTCGCCGTCTACGTCGAGCGCGCAGGCGAGGTCTACCACCCCGTCCTCGTCACGAAGGGGGGCGAGCTGCGCCGGGTGGACGGCCTCGCCCTCACACCGGTGCACGACGCCGGGGGGAACCAGGGGTCGCCACTCGGGCCGCGCGCCATCGGGGGCGGTGGCCGGTACGTCGCCTTCGCCCAGCCGGGCAAGGTCGTGCGGCTCGACACCCAGACCGGCGCGACCGTCGACTACCCGGTGCCCTCGACGGTCCTGCAGAGCGCGGGATGGACGGCTGACGGCGGCACCATCGTCGCCCGCGCCGAGGGCGGGAAGGCGTGGCGGATCGACCCGTGGAAGCCCGGTGCTGTGGCGGTGGCCGCCGACGGCTCCTATGAGGGGCTGTTCCGTCTCGACGCGGACGGGAGCGGCCTCAACGCCCTCCAGCGCTACCGGGACGCCTCGAAGGTGGGCCCGGCTGTCGAGGTCCCCGGCCCCGTCTACGAGTTGTGGCAGGACACGATCAACACCGAAGAGCGCGCGGCCGCAGGGGCGTTCTTCGACCAGGACGTCACGAGCAAGGTCATCGAGATGGGCAACGGCCCGATCTACCAGGGCCTGGTCACCGTCGACACCGAGACCGACCAGACGAGGGTGCTGCTGGCGCCCGAGAACCCCGACGGCCAGACCGGGCGGTTCAAGGGCTGCTGCAGCGTCCTGGGCTGGGCCGACGGCTCGACCGTGCTGTTCCAGACCGTCGGCAGCCACGGTTCCTGGGTCCTCGCCTGGAACGTCACGACGGGTCGCGTCTACGAGGTGTCGAGGATCGTGGTCAACCCCGCGCGCGAGGAGATCCCGCGGCTGGCGCTGAACGTGGGCTGGCGGTTCTGACGCCCGACCGCGCCGAAGGTGGGTCGGCGGTTCTGACGCCCGACCGCGCAGGCACTGACGGTGGTGCGCCTGACAGACGTCACGGGTGAGCGGTGACACCTGTCCGGGGGCGCGGGCGTGAGTCGACGCGACGCTGGGCGGATGACCCGGACGGACCGGCTCGGCGGCGTCCGCGCGACGGCCGTGCCCGGAGGCGGCCCACGCACACCCGCCCGTCGCGTGCTGCCGTGGTGGAGCACCCTCATGGCCCTCGACTCTGAGAGGCTGGTGGCCGTGAGCACGCCAGCGGGTGAGGACGCCTACGTCGAGCCGCGCCCGCGGATCTTCACCCCCACCGCGGAGGACGGGTGGCAGGGACGGGCGCTGGGCCTGCTCTTCGCCGGCATCTGGCTGGTCTTCCTCTCCGACGCCTTCAGCGCGGCCTGGCGCCAACGCGACACCGTCCGCGCCGACGGGGGCCTCGTCGTGCTGAGCGCCTTCGTCGTCGTCTACGTTGCGCACTTCCTGCACCTGCGTGCCGCCGTGTGGGGGACCCGCGGGGTGGCCCCTCCCCGCTGGTACGTCACCAAGGTCGGGGTCCTCGCCTGGCTCGCACTGGCGGTGCTGGCGGCGCTGGCAACCCTGACCGTCGGCCAGGAGGGTGCGGCGACCTGGGTCTTCCTGGCCGTGTCGGGGCTGTGGACGTTCCGGGTTCCGCTCGGGCTGGGGCTCGGCGTCGTGCTCGTCGGGCTCTACGAGTTCCTCACGTTCCACCTGACCGGCTGGAACCACGACGCGAGCATCAGCCTGTCCATCGTCCTGGCCATGGCCGCAGTGACCGGCGGCATGGTGGCGTCGCAGCGGCAACGAGCCCTCGCCGACGCCCGGGCCGAGAACGCCCGGCTGGCGATCCAGGAGGAGCGCAACCGGATGGCCCGCGACGTGCACGACATCCTCGGCCACAGCCTGACGGTGATCACGGTCAAGGCCGAGCTCGCGGCCCGACTGCTCGAGGTCGATCCCAGCCGCGCGCGGAGCGAGGTCGAGGACGTCGAGCGGCTGGCGCGCGACGCGCTCGCCGACGTGCGTCAGGCGGTTGCGGGGGTCCGCGAGGTGTCCCTGCCCGGTGAGCTGGCCCGCGCCCGGACGTCACTGGCGGCCGCGGGCATCGAGGCCGACCTGCCGACGGCCGTCGACGCGGTCCCCACCGCCTTGCGAGCGGTGTGTGCCTGGACCTTGCGCGAGGCCGTCACCAACGTCATCCGCCACAGCGGGGCGACGTCCTGCCGCGTGACGCTCGACGAGCGGGGGATCACGGTGTCGGACAACGGTTCCGGTCCCGTGCCAGGCCAGTCCGGCACCGGGCTGGTGGGGCTCCGGGAGCGCGCGCAGGGGGCGGGAGCGGTGCTGCGGACCAGGGCCCTCGAGCCGCAGGGCTTCGAGCTGTCGGTCACCACCGACCGGGTGCCCGAGGCGACCGGGCGTGAGGCGACCGGGCGCGAGG
>NZ_JBFUEO010000067.1:0-10330 GCF_056403935.1 Pedococcus sp. P2_E4
CGCCGAGCGCGAGCCGGTGGCGCCCGCGGCCGACGCGGCAGCAGCCTCGCCGGTGGCCGCGAAGGTGCCGTCGGCGGCATACGCGAGGAAGTCCCGGAGCATCACGGCCCCCCGGGCCTTCAGGCGGGCCGGGTCGAGGTCGGACGCGAGCAGTGACGACACCACGGTCATCCGGCGGCGCGAGCGGGTGATGGCGACGTTGAGCCGGCGCTCACCCCCCTCGAGGTTGAGCGGCCCGAACCGGTGCAGGACCCTGCCGTGCGGCGTCTTGCCGTAGCCGATGGACAGGATGATCGCGTCGCGTTCGTCGCCCTGGACGCGTTCAAGGTTCTTGACGAAGAAGCGCTCGGGGCGATCCTCGTCGAAGAAGTCCCCGACCCCGTCGGCGGCCTCGGTGAGCAGCGTCCGGCGCAGGGCGTCGTCGAGCCGGGCAGCGTGCTTGATGCCGAGGGCGATGACCCCGAGCGACTCGTGCGGCCGGGTGCGGGCGTGCTCGAGGACGAGCTCGACGACCCGCGCGACCTCGGCGTCGGTGGACTCGATCGCCTCCTCGCCGGGTTGAACGACACCGGACCCGTCGACGGCCTCGAGCCGGACGACAGCATCCCAGCCGGTGCCGGGGAACGTGACCAGCGAGCCGTCGTACATCTCCCTGTTGGCGAAGGCGACCAGGCGCTCGTCGAGCGAGCGGTAGTGCCACGACAGCCGACGCGTCGGCAGCGCAGCGGTCAGGACGTCGAGCACCGACTCGAAGCCCTCGGTCAGCGCGTCGGTCTCGGGCTGGCCCTCCTCGTCGACCGCGGAGGTGAAGAACGAGGTTGGCGGCAGCTGGCGCTCGTCTCCCGCGACGACGACCTGGTGGGCCCGCGAGATCGCGGACACCGCCTGCGCGGGCGGGATCTGGGACGCCTCGTCGAAGATGACCACGTCGAACCAGCGCCCGGGCGGCAGCACCGAGGCGACGACCAGTGGGGACATCGCCCAGGCGGGCTTCACGGCGGTGAGCGTCTCGCCGGCCCGGGGCAGCAGCTCGCGCAGCGGGCGGTGCCGGCGTGCCTTGCCCGCCTCGGCCCGGACCAGCGCCTCCTGCTCGGGGTGGTCGGAGAGCACCTCGCGCAGCCGGCGCCCGGCACCCGCACGGACGCGTTCGGCGCTGGCTCGCAGGTGGGCGTGGTCCGCGGCGACGTACTCCCGCGCGACCCGCTGCAGCTGGGCGCCGTCGTGGGCGCCGTAGCGCGGGTCGCGGACGATGAGATCCTCGGACAGCGAGGTCCACCAGACGAACTCGAGCTCGCGGGCCACGTCGTCGGCCTCGACTCCGCGTGCCGCGAGGTCGTCGACCAGTGCACCCATGCCCGCCTCGCGCAGCGCGTCGAGCGCCCCCAGCACCCGCGGCACGATGGTGAGGCGCTCGGGCCGTGAGGCCAGGTCGCCGAGCCGCTGCTGGAGCGCGGGCAGGGGCGTGTCGAGCAGCGCCCCGCCTGCGGCGGTCGTGCGCAGCCGCTCCCCCAGCCAGGTGAGGTCGGCCGCGACGGCGTCGTATGCCGTGCGCGCCCGGTCGAGGTCGACCGGGATCTCGGGGCGCCCACCGGCGCCGGCCATCCGCTGCCAGGCGACGCGTTGCTTCTGGGCGTCCAGCAGGGAGGCGTGCACGTCGGCGGGGGGCGGCCCCGGACGCAGGAGCGAGCGGACCTGCCGGCGCAGCCGCCACCTGGCGAACAGGCCCAGCGGCACGTCGTGCTCGCTGCGGTAGGCCTTGGGGCCCGTGGCGGCGACGAGGTCGCCGAGCGGGATGTCGAAGATCTCGGGCCGGAACACCTCGAGGGTGTCGCGGACCTTGCCGACGGTGTCGAGCACGGCACCCCAGTCGGACACCCGGTCCGCCGGGGGGAGCCGCACCTCGTCGAAGACGTCCTGCATGGTCTGCTCGAGGTCCTGCAGCGCTCCCTGGCTGAGCGAGCTGGTGATGTCTCGGGCCCGGACGGCCTCGTCGGAGGTGGCGATGCGGGCGCCGTACCAAGGGTCGGAGCCCTCGTCGGTGGACCAGGCGCCGAGCGAGGCGGCCTCGGTCAGCTGTCGGCCGAGGTCGCGGACCTGCTGGCGGTCGAGCCCGGCGAGCTGCTCGCCGCGCACCCGGACCCGCGAGGTCGGCGGGTGCGCCGCGGCGCTGAGGGTGGCGATGGCCTCCTGCGCGTCGTGGGCGGAGACGCCCCACGGCTGCCGGACCTCGTGCAGCGCGGTGGCGTGGTCGACGAGCGTGGCGCGGCGCTCGACCAAGGCGTGTTCGAGCTCGGTCGTGTCGGGGTCCGTGGTCTGGGTGCCCCGGTCCAGGGCGGCCCCGAACTCCTGCGCCAGCCGGCGCTTGTTGGAGGCGCCGTCGTAGGCGTCGAGGACGAGGTCGGACAGCCCCACGCCGTCGAGTCGTGACAGCACCGCGTCGATGGCGGCACGCTTCTCGGCGACGAAGAGGACGCGCTTGCCCTCACCCGCAAGGCTCGCGATGAGGTTGGCGATGGTCTGCGACTTGCCGGTGCCGGGCGGGCCCTTGATGACCAGGTGGGCACCGGACCGGACGGCGTCGATCGCCGCCTGCTGCGTCGAGTCGGCGTCGAGGATCAGCAGCTCGTGGGCCGGGTCGGCGTCCGCAGGCGACTCGGGGACGCTGGTCCGGACGGCCCGCAGCGCCCCGGGGTCGCCGGCCAGAGCGGCGACGACGTCGTGGTCGGCAAGCGAATCCCCTTGTGCCGCAAGGTCTGCCACCATCGGAAGTTTGGCGTACGAGAAGGTCCCGGCCACCAGCCGTGGGGTGACCCCGAACTCGGGCACCGACGCGCACAGGCTGGTCAACGCGGCATACACGGGGTAGGGGTCGAAGGTGCCACTCGCGGTGGCCATCTCCTCGAGGGCGTTCGTGTCGAGCTCGAGACCCTGCTCGGAGCGCAGGTAGTGCTCCAGCACCGGGTTGAACTCGACGTCGTTGCCGAGGTCGACGTCGAAGTCCTCGCGCGCGGCTCCTGTCGGCTTGAGGACGCAGGACCGCAGCAGCACGGGGGCGGCGGGCGCACGGGAGGCGCCGCGCACCGTCCAGGTGGCCATGCCGATGGCGATGAAGCCGGCGGCGATGCCCCGCTCCTCGGCGAGCTCGAGGGTCTTGGCGCGGATGGTGCGGGCCCGGCGGCGCGCCTCGTCGAGGGCGGCGGGCTCGCGGACGAGGTCGGACAGCCGGGTGGGGCGACCGGCGAGCAGCATCGCCAGCCCGCCGGGATGGGCGGTCGTGAGGTCGAGCGTGCCGCTCGGCAGGTCGCGGTACCAGAGCAGGGTGTTGCGTCCGCCGAGGTCGACGAGGTGGCGCTGCCAGGCCTTGACGGCCTGGGCGACGCGGGTGGCCCGCGGGTCGGCGTCGGGGGCGTCGGGGGCGTCGCCGGCTGGGGACGGGGAGACGGTGTCCTCGGTATGCCGGGTGGGCGCGGTCGATTCGCCGCTGGGCTGCGGCGCCTCGGTGGTCTCGTCGTTCGGCTGGGTCACCCAAGCAGGCTAACGGGCGCGCGGACCGTGGCGGCCGACCGACTCAGGGCTGCGGCCGCTCCCTTTGGGGGTGCAGAGGTGACTCATCCGTCACCTCTGCACCCCCAAACGCGGGTATGGCGGGCGGTTCAGCCGGGCACATCCGTCGTACTACCGAGATCCGCCTCCAGCACCGACACCACGGCGGGAGGGGAGGTGTCCCGGACGAGCAGGGCCGTGATCGCGATGACGACGGCGAGGCCGGCCGAGAAGACGCCGAGCACGGCATACCCGAGCTGGCCGACGATGAGGCCCGCGAGCGCTCCACCACCACCCGCGGCCAGCCCCATCGCGAGGTCGGCGGCGCCCTGGGCGCCGGCCCGTTCGGCGACCGGCACGGCCCCGACGATGAGGGTCGAGCCGCTGACCAGGGTGAACGACCAGCCGAGCCCCAGGAGGAAGAGGCCGGTCGCGAGACCGGGCGACCACCCGCTCGGCGCCTGGGCGGCCAGGAGGCAGGCCACCACGAGGATCGCGGCCCCGACGAACGCGCACGCGCGCCCGCCCCAGCGGTCGGTGGCGAGGCCGGTCAGCGGGGAGAACGCGAACATCCCGAGCACGTGGACGCTGATGACCAGCCCGATCACACGCAGGCTGGCCCCGCCGTGGTGCATGTGCAGCGGGGTCATCACCATGACGCTCACCATGACGGTGTGGCCCAGACCGGTCGTGAGGACGCCGAGCACGGCCGCGGGCCGTGATGCCAGGGTGCGCGCACCGCGGACCACCGACCCGTGCTGGCGCTCGAGCGGCTCCGTCGCGACGGCCGCCGCCCGCTGGCGGGCGAGGACCAGCGGGTCGGGACGCAGCCGCGCGAACATGAGCAGCGCACCGAGCACGAGGCCCGCGAGGGAGAAGACATAGGGCCCGGTCAGGATCGGCAGGCCCAGCGCCCGCGCGACCGGCTCACCCGGGCCGGCGAGGTTGGGCCCGACCACCGCCCCGATCGTCGTCGCCCAGACGACGGTCGACAGGTCGCGCCCACGGTGGGCGTCGTCGGCGAGGTCGGCGGCGGCATACCGCGCCTGGCTGTTGGCGGCGTTGGCGCCCCCGAAGAGGGAGGTGCCGACGAGGAGCAGCGGGAAGCTGCGCACGAGCCCGGCGGCGATGATCGCGAGCGCGCCGACCATGCCGATCGCATAGCCGAGCAGCAGCCCGGACCGCCGCCCGCGGGCCGCC
Source organism: Pedococcus sp. P2_E4 (assembly GCF_056403935.1). Classification (NCBI taxonomy): domain Bacteria; kingdom Bacillati; phylum Actinomycetota; class Actinomycetes; order Micrococcales; family Intrasporangiaceae; genus Pedococcus; species Pedococcus sp. P2_E4. The sequence goes on from NZ_JBFUEO010000067.1 coordinate 4,744, forward strand.
ATGAGGTGGGCCATGGGGATCGCGATCAGCGCCCCACCCAGGACCTGGAAGGTGCCACCGAGGCCGGCGAGGTCGGCGGAGCCGCCGATGTCCTCGGCGAGCAGGGCCCCCACTGCAGCACCCGCGGTGACCCCGACCCCGACGAGGACCTGCGTGCCTACCAGCGTGGAGACCGTGCGGCGTTGGACGGCGCGGTCGGTGGCGTGGTTGGTCGCGTGGTCGGCGGTGTGGTCGGCGGGCACCCGGTCATTATGACGGGCACCGACACCCCCGCTCAGGAGCCGCCAGCCGTTCAGCCCTGCGTCGCCCGGCCGGTGTAGACGATCGGGAACGTCACGTTCCTGCAGGCGTCCTGCGACCTCGCAGTGTCGAGCATCATGACCGCGAGGGGGATCGTGATGCTGGACTCGCGAGGGACGACGTACGTACGGGCGCCGGGCTTGGAGGAGTCGTAGCGGCCGACGAGCAGGTTGGCCGCTCCGGCGCAGGCGGCGTTGGCGTCCTGGGGCGAAGCCGTCAGCTCGAGGATCTGGTAGGCCACCTGGTCTGGGTTGGTGACCGTCACGCGCAGAGTCTGCAGGTCGCCCGGGACCAGGGCGCTGACGCCACCGGCCGTGGCGAACGGCTCGTGCCCGGTCGGCTCCGTGGTGCTCTTGCCGGTCGGCGAGACGACCTGCAGCGCACCGGGATTCGGCTTCACGGGGGCATCGCGGCCCACTCCTCCCCCGCAACCACCCAGGAACACCAGCAGCGGCACGGCGACCGCGAGGGCGGCGGCCGTTCGTCGCTGCTGGGCTGCGATGGACATCGCTCTCCTCGAGGAGGGAGACCGCGGAGGGTCGGGGACCGCCTCAGCCTCGCCCATGCACCGTCGTGGCGTCGGGGAACACCTGTCTGTCAGGACGTTCTCGGGTGGAGCCGGTCCCCACTTCAGGTAAGGGTTTGGTCAAGTGCCCCACCTGTGGCGTCCAGCTCGTGTATAAGGTCGGGCCCCGGGGCAATGAGCCCAGGTCCCGGGCGATGAGGCCGTCCCGGGCGCTCAGCTCAGGTCGCGCAACGGCATGTATGCCGTGTTGATGCAGCCTGCAGCCTTGCCGACGCGGGCCAGTCCAGCGCGGTCGCCGGTGTAGAGGAACTTGGGCGAGGCGCTGCGGATCGTGGGGTACATCTGCTGAGTGGGGTCGCTCACGTGCTTGAGGCCCATGGCGTGACCGAGCTCGTGCGAGAGCAGGTTGGCGCGGCGCAGGCCGGTGCCGTAGCCACCGCTGGCCTGGGCGAGCATCTGCGGGGTGTCGATGACGACGAAGCCGCGCAGGGCGGCGACGGTGTAGGACGTCGTCCCGCCACTGCTGCGTGACACCCAGCCGTAGTAGAGGCCACCTTCGCCCAGGACCGAGCCCCACAGGTTGTACGTCGTGGCGCCGGGCGTGGTGAACGCGATGACCAGCTCGGCGCTCTGCTTCGACATGGAGCCGACCTTGGGCACCTCGGTCGTCGAGCCCTTGTAGGCGAAGGTGAACTTGGTGTTGGCCGCGATGTTGGCCACGGCGGTCTTGGTCTCGGCGAGGACCGTCGAGCGCAGCGAGCTGGGGACGGCGGAGAGGTTGACCTTGTAGGTGATGGCCGTCTGGCAGCCGTTCCAGCGGACGACCTGGCTGGTGCCGTTGGGCAGCTTGGCGTAGGTACGGGCGTACGGCTGGATGGCACCGGTGGCCGGCTGTGGGATGGCGGCGAAGACCGTCGCGGCGAGCGCGAGGGGGGCGAGGGCGATCCCGGTCTTGCGGATCGAGGTACGCATCAGGTGTCTCCGGAGGGCAGGCGGGTGGGGCATCCTCGCTGAGGGTAGGAACTCGGGCATTACCGGCGCGAGCGAAACGGAAAAACTCGGCCCTTCGGACTACCTCCGCCTCGTCCCGTCGGTTATCGCGGGCCCGGGTGCGTCACCACCGGGGTGCCCCACCCGTCGGGCGCCGCCCTGGTCCCCTGGCCTGAAGCCCCTCAACGCACCCGCAGGGTCGTGCCCGTCTCGCGCTCGAACGTGCGCCGGTCGACGCGCACGAGGCGCTCGAGCACCTGCTCGGGACTGGTCACCGCGGTGACGCCGGCGCGGCGGGACTCGACGCCGCTCACCGAGACGGCGCTGCCGTCGGCATGGACGACCACGACGAACTGCGGCGACCGCAGGTAGCGGGTGTACGACGGGTTCCGCGTGTAGACCCGTTCCTCGTTGCCCTTGAGGCTGCCGACGACGCGGCACGAGTAGTCCTCAGTCGTCTGGCACGGGCCGACCTCCGTGTGCATGGCGACGTAGGCGATGCCGGTGGGCGTGAGGTACGTCAGGTGCGCGCTGTGTCCCCGGTCCGTGAACGTGCCGGAGCTCGGGGCGACCGACAGCTGGCTCGAGTCGGTGTGCCGCCACCCCTGGAAGGGCGCCTGGGCGGTCTGGCCGTCGAACAGCACGAGCGGCAGCTGCGCCACGACGCGGTTGGTGCGGACCCGGTCGGCACCGACCCCCGCCCCGGCGACCATGAGGACGACGGCGCCCATGACCCCGGCGGCGACGAGCAGCCGACGCAGCCCGGCGGCGGTGTCGCTCCAGGCGAACGCCAGTGGTCCGGCAGCGAGGACGGCCAGTCCGGCCACGATGCCGACGGCGGGCGTCAGCTCGGTCGCGAGTGACGCCACGACCCCATTGAGCACCATGACCAGGAGGACGAAGGCCACCGGGAGGCCGAGGGCCAGGGTCACCGGCACCGTGCGCCGGCCGGGCGGGAAGGCTCTGCGGCCAGCGAGCACCAACCCGGCGACATACGCGGCGCCGAAGGCGACCAGCCCCACGACCGCGCCGAAGATGAACGCTCCCAGCTCCGCCCAGCCGTCGGCATCACTGGCGGCGGCAAGGGTCGCGTACCCGACAGCCAGACCAACCACCGCGCCCGCGGCGACCGACGCGACGAGGACCACCAGGGGCCACGCGGCGCGAGGCAGGCGAGACGTATGCCGTGGGCCGGGTGTGGGCGGACCGGCCGGCCACGTGGGCGGCGGGCTCGCCGGCGGCGGGCCGTACCGAAGCGGTGAGTGCTCCCCCAGGTCGCTCATGAACGCATGGTGCCCGCTGACGCGGTCTGCTGCTGCGAGCTTTGTGAAGGTCGAGCCGAAAGGGGCAGGCTGTCCGTGGAGGAGCAGCGGGCGGCATCCAGCGTCTGACCGGCCCTGCCGAAGAGGTCGGCCGCCTCGGCCAGCAGGGCCAGCGCAGCATCGGCGTCGCCACGCGCCGCGGCGAGGTGGGCCTTGGCCTCCAGCACTGCGGCCGGCCATGCGGTGCCCTCCCACTTCTGGGCTGACAGCTCGGCCGCTGCGAGGTGACGTTCGGCCGCGGGCAGGTCGTGCGCATCGGCGCAGGCGATCGCGGCCGGGATCTCGAAGGTCACGGTGCAGAACGGGCAGAAGTCGGTGTCCCCCATGCTGTCCTCGGCCCGCTCCACCACGACGCGCGCGGCGACGGGGTCCGGGGCCGCGACCACCATCGACCCGTGGATCCGCTGCAGGAGGTGCAAGCCGATCACCGACCACCTGGCCAGGGGCAGGGCCTGGTTGAGCAGGGCGATCGCCGCGACGCGGTCGCCCTGTGCGATGCGTACCTCTGCGAGCCTCTGCAGCGCATGTGCTTCTCCCGCAGGGGCATCGGCGTCGCGGTGCAGGTCGACCGCCTCCTGCAGCTCGCGTTCGGCGAGGTCCAGGTCACCCATCAGCAGGGCCGCCTCGCCGATCAGCGCCGTCGTGAACGCGACGCCGCGCAGGGCACCGAACTGCTGCGAGCGCTGCCGCAGCCCTTGAGCCAGCTCGATGACCTCGGCATACGGGATGCCTCCGTAGAGGAGGTACTCGGCGACACACAGGTGGGCGTCGAACAGGGCATGGGTGAGACCGGCATCCGACATCGTCCGCCGGAGCTCGATGCGGAACCGCTCGAACCACTCACCCCGCTGGTGGGCGATCAACCCTTGCAGCGTCACGAGATCGACGTACCTCCACGGGTCCTTGGGCGTGAGGAGCGATTCCCTGGCCTCCACCGCCAGGTCCCAGGCGCCGTCGATGTCGCCGCTGAAGTAGGCGAGGTTGCCGCGCGCCAGCAGGATCGGGCCGTCGGCGTCGTCGCCGAGCAGCTCCAGCCCGGCGAGGGCCGAGCGGGCGGTGTCGAAGTCGCTGCCGAAGCAGGCCGCCCGCGCCAGCCTCGCCCGGACCAGGCGGTGCTCCACCCCGGTCGTCAGCGGCACCGCGGCGCGATAGCTGGCGATGGAGGCGGGATCGCCCAGGGCCGTGAGCAGGTCACCGCGCCGGGCCATCAGGTGACCGAGCATCTCGCCCGTCGCGTAGTCGCGTACGCCGTCGACGAGGCTGAGCGCATCGCGGTAGGCACCCAGTGCACCGGCGGTCTCGACGGCCGGAAGCACATGGGGGATGGCCAGGCGCGGCTGGCCGGCAGCGAGGTACTGGTGCGCGATCCGGCCCGGAGGGGCGCCGAGCCTGGCCAGCTGACGCGCCACCTCGACCCGGGCCGCACTCTGCGCTGCGGGGGTCATCGTGTCGAGCACGGCCTCACGCACCAGGGCGTGCCGGAACTGGTACCCGGTCTCGGACCACCCGATCACCAGGACCGTCTGGGCGGTCTCGAGGTGCTGGTAGGCCTGCGTCTCGCTGACGCCCGCGACGGCGAGGAACTCGTCGGTGGTGAAGGACAACCCCAGCAGTGCCGCACGCTGCAGGGAGTGCAGGGTCTCGGGCGGCACGCTGGCGATCGCGGCAGGTTCCCTCCCCGTTGCGGCGGCTGCACCGAGCTCCAGGGCGGTGAACGGCAGGCCACCGCTGACGGCCCAGATGTGCTGCAGGGTGGCCTCGTCGAGGTCGGGGAAGCGCTCGCCGAGGAGCCGCAGGGTGGCCGACTCGTTCAGCGGGGCGATCTCGATGCGGGACCCGATGCCGCGAGCCACCAGGCTGGCGTGGACCTCCTCCAGCGCCGTGTTGTGCGCAGCGCGGTGGGCCAGCACCAACAGCACCTGGTCACTCGCGGCGCACCGGGCGAGGTAGTGCAGCAGGCGCAGCGACGCCTGGTCGGCCTCGTGGATGTCGTCGACGACGAGCAGGAGCCCGTGGCCCGCCGCGCCGAGCCGGAGCAGCTCGGCTGCCGCGACGAACAGCCGCTGGTGGGCGCTCTCACCCGACCAGGTCACCTGACGTTCGGACAGCGCGCGGTCGAGCTCCTCGCGGTAGCGGTCGTCGAGCCCGTCGAGCAGAGCGGGATGGCGGCGGCAGAGGTCGCCCAGAGCTTCGAGCACCGACGCGTACGGCCACGGCCCCTCGACCGTCGATGCCGTGCCGCGGGCAGTACGCCAGCCAGCCCTCTTGGCCAGGCTGTCGGCGAGGTCCAGCACGCTCGACTTGCCGACACCGGGGGGACCCGTGACGAGGATCGCGCCACCGCGCCCACCCTGCGCTGTCGCCATCCGTTCCCGGAGGGTGTCCCCCACGTCGCGGCGTCCGACGAGTCGGCGCTGCTCCCGCGCCGCGGCGCTCCCCTGCGCCGAAC
>NZ_JBFUEO010000068.1:0-10098 GCF_056403935.1 Pedococcus sp. P2_E4
CGTCGCGCCCCGTCGCGCCCCGTCGCGCCCCGTGGCGACCCGTCGCGCCCTGTCGCGCCCCGTCGTGCCCCCTCGTGGGACCAGCGACAGAATGGTCGGTGATGACGCCGCCACCTGCCCGCCCCGAAGCCCCGTTCAGCCTCTGGAGCATCGCGGCGCCGGCCTACGGACCCACGGTCGTCGTGGCCGTGGGCGCCGGTGCGGTCGTGCCGATCCTCACGCTGAGCGCGCTCGACTTGGGCGCCTCGCCGTCGGTCGCGGCCTTCACGGTGGCGTTGACCCTCATCGCCGACCTGTTCTTCGCGGTGCCGGCCGGCGCCCTCGTGCACCGGGTGGGGGAGCGCAAGGCCCTCATGGGGGCGGCCGCCGCCGATGCCGTCGCCGCCCTGTTCGCGGTGACGGCCACCTCGCTGGTCGCGCTCATGGCTGCGGTGTTCGCGATGGGGTTCACGTCGTCGGTGTTCCTCGTGGCCCGCCAGTCGTACCTCATCGACGCGGTGCCGATCGCGATGCGTGCGCGGGCGTTGTCGACCCTGGGCGGGGTCCACCGGATCGGGTTGTTCGTCGGGCCCTTCGTGGGCGCTCCGATCGTGCACTTCTGGGGACCGCAGGCGGGGTTCGCGGTGGCGGTCGCGGCCGGGGTGCTCGCGACGCTGCTCGTGTGGTGGGCGCCCGACCTCACGGCCGAGCACGAGGAGGCGGCCCGGCTCGAGGCGCCGGTGGGCACCGCCACGCTGCTCTGGAGCCACCGGCGCACGTACCTCACCCTCGGCCTGGCCATCGCCGTCGTGGGTGCGGTGCGGTCGTCGCGGGTCGTGCTCGTGCCGCTGTGGGCCGCCCAGTCGGGGCTGTCCGCCAGCACCACCGCCGTCATCTTCGGGGTCGCCGGGGGCGTCGAGATGCTGTTGTTCTACCCGGCCGGCTCGGTCATGGACCGGTTCGGGCGGGTGTGGATCGCCGTGCCGTGTGTCGTGGTCGTCGGGTTGAGCCTCGGCGCCCTGCCGCTCACCGGGACTGCGCTGGGCATCGGCCTTTTGGCCGTCGTGGGTGCCATCGGCAACGGCATCGGCTCGGGCCTCGTCATGACCCTCGGCGCCGACGTCGCCCCGGCGGTCGGCCGGTCGCAGTTCCTCGGCGGGTGGCGCTTCGTGTCGGTCATCGGTGGCAGTGGCGCACCGGTCCTCATCAGCGCCGTCACGGCCGTCTCCGGCCTCGTCGCAGCCTGTCTCGGGGTCGGGGTGCTCGCGCTGCTGGGAGCCTGCTGGATCGGCTACTGGGTGCCGGCCTACGACCCGGTGCGTCGGGGCGCGGTCGCCCGAGCCGCGGCGTCGGGGGAGCCCGAGTTGCCGGACAGCGGCGCGCAGTCGCCCGCTAATGAGAGGCTTGACCCGTGACGGACCTGATCGACACCACCGAGATGTACCTCAAGACGATCTTCGAGCTCGAGGAAGAGGGCATCACGCCGCTGCGCGCCCGCATCGCCGAGCGCCTCGGCCACTCCGGGCCCACGGTGTCGCAGACGGTCGCGCGCATGGAGCGCGACGGCCTGCTGGCGCTCGCCGGCGACCGTCACCTCGAGCTGTCCGAGCACGGTCGGCTGCTGGCGACCCGCGTCATGCGCAAGCACCGGCTCGCCGAGCGCCTGCTCGTCGACGTCATCGGGCTCGAGTGGGAGTACGTCCACGACGAGGCCTGCCGCTGGGAGCACGTCATGTCCGAGCGGGTCGAGCGCAAGATCCTCGCCATGCTCAAGGACCACCACGACTCGCCCTACGGCAACCCCATCCCCGGCCTCGACGAGCTGGGTGAGGTCGAGCCCACCGAGGACTTCCGCTCGGGGCTGCACACGCTGACCGAGCTCGCGACCGAGACCCCCGAGATCGTGCTCGTCCGCCGGATCGGTGAGCCGGTCCAGGTCGACCACGAGGCGCTCAGCCTGCTCACGGTGGCCCGGCTGCTGCCCGGCGAGCGGGTGCGGGTGCACCGCCAGGACGGGCGCGTCGTGGCCGTGCGCGAGAACGCCCCCGAGTCCACCGGGGTCTCGCTGCCCGACGACGTCGCCCAGCACGTCTTCGGCGCCCTGGTCTGAGCGGCCCTGGTCTCAGCGGCGCGCCTGCCCTCAGCGGCGCGCCTGCCCTCAGCGGCGCTCTGGTCTGAGCGGCGAGCCACCCCCGCCGGGGTATGTCGCGGCGTCCCTGACCCGCCGGACCGTTCACCGATCGGACGTGTCCGATTTTTCCCCCGTTGAGCACGAACTGTCATCGAAAGATGGCGTTTGCTTGACGATCGCATGGGCTCGCCGTGACCTCAATGTGACTTTTGGTCGGGGGTTTGTGTAGTCTCGCGGGGATCTCTCCACCCCCCGGGGAGATTGGCCCGATGTGGAACGCCTAGTCCTGCCATCACGTTCGGGTCCTCAGCAAGTCCGCTTGGCAGGAGCGGGGGACCCACTTTCGGGCCCTCCTTCGGGAGAGTCCTTGGGGTTAAGTCCTCTCGCGAGCGCCCGCTAGGTCGGGTGGCAACCGTGAGGGCCGGGTGATCTACCTCCACCCGAACCCGACAGCTCACCTCGTAGGCACTGGAGGTTCATCCATCGTGGCTTCACACGCTGCCGGTCGCCACCGCGCCCCTGGCCGTTACAACCCCGTTTCCGAGATCAGTGGCATCGTGGCGAAATCCGCCCAGCCTGCCGTCAAGACCTCGGCCGTCGTCGCCGCCTCCGGTGGTCTCGTGGCCTCGTTCGCCCTCCCGGCGTCCGCTGCCCCGGCCGCCCCGAAGGCCGACCCCACCGCTGCCACCACCAGCGCCCCGGTCGCCGTCAAGGCTCCCGAGGCCGCTGCCCCGCAGGCCTCTGACGCCTACGGCCTGATCGGCTTCAAGGCGACTGCCAGGCCCAAGCCCAAGGCCAAGGCCGTTCGCCCCGCCGCCGTCGCCACCGACCGCGTGCAGAGCTCGACCGCGAGCCGGTCGACCGCCCGCACGGCCCTCACCAGCAGCCGTCCGGCCGCCGGTGGCGTCCTGGGCATCGCTGCCCAGTACGAGGGCATCATGTACAGGTACGGCGGCACCACGCCCGCCGGCTTCGACTGCTCCGGCTTCACGGCGTACGTCTTCCGCCAGGTCGGCATCAGCCTGCCGCGCACGGCCGAGGCGCAGCGCCAGGCCGTGACCCCCGTGTCCAACCCGCAGCCGGGTGACCTCGTGTTCTTCGGCTCGCCGGCCTACCACGTGGGCATCTACGCCGGAAACGGCATGATGTGGGACTCCCCGCGCAGCGGCAAGGCCGTCGCGCTCCGCTCGATCTGGTCCTCCAGCGTCACCTACGGCCGCCCCTGACCCCAGGGTCCACCCGGCCGCAGCGCACCCAGGCCCCCTCCGCCACGGCGGACGGGGGCCTGCGTGCACCTGGCGCGGCGGTCCAGTGGTGGGCGTGTTTGTATGGAGGCATGACCGCCATCGAGATCGACGTGTGGGCGGACGTGGTCTGCCCGTGGTGCTACATCGGCAAGCGACGCCTCGAGCAGGCGATCGCCGAGAGCACCCACCCGGCCGAGGTGGTGGTGACCTACCACGCCTACGAGCTCGACCCGCGAGCCGCCAAGGGCAACGGCGAGACCGTGCTCGCGTGGCTGGCCCAGCGCTACCGCACCGACCTCGACGGGGCTCGTGAGATCGCGGAGCGGCCTGCGGTGATGGGCCGTCCCGACGGCATCGAGATCGACATCGACACCCAGCTGCGGTCCAACTCGTTCGACGCGCACCGGATCGTCKCGCTCGGGCTCGCGCAGGGCGGGGTGGCGCTGCAGGCGGCCGTGCTCGAGCGGCTCTACAGCGCGCACTTCAGCGAGGGCAAGGCGGTCGACGACATCGAGACCCTCCAGCGACTCGGTGCCGAGGCGGGGCTCGACGGGCGGCGGCTGTCGGCGGTGCTCGCGGGTGACGAGTACGCCGACCACGTCCGCGCCGACGAGGAGGCCGCCACCGACATCGGGATCTCGGGGGTGCCGTTCTTCATGGCCAACCGCCGGGTCGGGCTGTCGGGTGCCCACCCGGCCGAGGTGCTCGGCCAGCTCATCACGGCCGCGACCGACGGCGAGCACGAGTCCCTGAGCCAGAACGCCTGAGCCAGAACGCCTGAGCCAGAACGCCTGAGCCAGAACGTCTGAGCCGCCCGCGTCCCTGCGGCGGGGCTCCTACGTCGCGAGGGCGCGTTCGAAGTCGACCAGCGCGGCCTGGCTGAACAGCACGAACCGCACCAGGTCGAGGTCGTCGTGCCCCGTCGTTGCGGAGCGGACCGCCTCGACCGCGATCGGCGCGACCCGGTCGGACCCCCACCCGAAGACCCCCGAGCTCACCGCGGGGAAAGCGATCGAGCGAGCCCCGACCTCCCGAGCCACCTCGATGCTGCTGGTGAAGCAGGACGCCAGGTCGGCCGGATCCTGCTGGCCACGGTGCCAGTTCGGGCCGACGGTGTGGATCACCCACTGGGCCGGCAGGTCACCCGCCGTGGTGGCCACCGCGTCGCCGACGGCCAGGCCGTCCCGGTGCGTGGTGTTGCGGACGCGCCGGCACGCCTCGAGCAGCGCCGGGCCGGCTGCTGCGTGGATCGCGCCGTCCACCCCTCCGCCGCCGAGCAGCGTGGAGTTCGCAGCGTTGACGATGGCGTCGACGCGCTCGGTCGTGATGTCGCCGCGGACGGCCTCGAGGGTGACCACCCACCCACGGTACGGCGGCGGCGTCTCGCGCCGAAAGGCTGAGGCAGCGGGCGCGCCTCGCGCCGCGGCATACGTCAGGGGTTGATGGCGAGGAACACGAAGGCCGCGAGCAGCACGAGGTGGACGCCACCCTGCTGACGCGTCGCGCGGCCGGGCACGACGGTGAGCACGCTGACGACCACGGTCAGGGCGAGCAGCACCATCTGCGTCGCACCGAGGCCCAGCAGCAGGGGTCCGTCGAGCCAGATGGACGCGATCGCGATGGCGGGGATGGTGAGGCCGATGCTGGCCATCGCCGACCCGAGCGCGAGGTTGAGGCTGATCTGGATCTGGTTGCGCTGGGCGGCTCGCACGGCGGCGAGGGTCTCGGGCAGCAGCACCAGCAGGGCGATCACGACACCGACGAACGACTGCGGGAACCCGGCAGCCGCGACGGCCGACTCGATCGCGGGGGACTCGACCTTGGCCAGCCCCACGACCGCCACGAGCGACAGCAGCAGCAGCCCGAGGCTGAGGTAGGTCTCGCGGTCCGTCGGCGGCGCCGCGTGGTCGTCGTCCGTGACGGGCTGGCCGTCGTCGGTGACGGGGAGGAAGAAGTCGCGGTGCCGGCGGGTCTGCGTCGAGACGAACATCAGATAGAGGACCAGCGAGATGACGGCGGCGAACACCAGCTGCGACGGCGAGAACTCGGGCCCGGGTGCGCTCGTCGTGAAGGTCGGCACGACCATCGTCATCACGGCCAGGGTGGTCACCGTGGCGAGCGCGGCGCCAGTGCCCTCGGCGTTGAACGAGATGAGCCGGTAGCGGATCGCACCCATCAGCAGCGACAGCCCCACGATGCCGTTCGCCGTGATCATCACTGCCGCGAAGACCGTGTCGCGGGCCAGCGAGGCGGTGTGCTTGCCGCCCGAGACCATCAGCGTGACGATGAGCGCCACCTCGATGATCGTCACCGCGACGGCGAGGACCAGCGACCCGAACGGTTCGCCGACGCGCAGCGCCACGACCTCGGCGTGGTGGACGGCCGCGAGGACCGCGGTGGCGAGGACGGCCGCCACGACGACGACCGGCAGGGTCCCCAGGTCGCGACCCCATGTCAGGACCAGGGCCAGCACCGCCAGCACGGGGGCGAGGGTGGTCCAGCTCTGGGCGTGAGTGGTCCAACTTCGGCGGGGATTGGTCGTTTTCGCGGCCATACGGGATTCTTTCAGACCTCGAGAGGCCCCACGGACCGCGTCCGCGCGGACGCTGCGCGGGAGGCGGGCACCGCGCGCCTAGGATCGAGGCATGGGAGCCGGACACGACCACCACGCCGGGGGTCGGCACCGGTGGCGCCTCGCAGTCGCGGTCGCACTGGTCGGCGCGTTCTTCCTCGTCGAGCTCGTGGTCTCGTGGCTGTCGGGGTCGCTGGCCCTGCTGTCCGATGCCGGTCACATGGCTGCCGACGTGGTCGCCCTCAGCGCGGCCCTCGTCGCGACGCGAGTCGCCAGCCGCCCGGACCGCACGGGGCGGCGCACCTACGGGTCGTACCGCGCCGAGGTGTTCGCGAGCGGCCTTGCGGTGTTGCTCATGCTGGGCGTCGCCGTGTACGTCGTCGTCGAGGCCCTGCGCCGGTTCGGTGACCCGGTCGAGGTCGCCGGCGGCGCGATGCTCGTCGTCGGTGTGCTGGGCCTGCTCGTCAACGTCATCGCCCTGCTCCTGCTGCGTGGTGGGGCGCAGGAGAGCCTCAACGTCCGGGGCGCCTACCTCGAGGTCGTGGCCGACACCGCGGGCTCCGTGGGCGTCATCGTCGCGGGCCTGCTCGTCCAGGGCACCGGAGACGCGTGGTGGGACACGGTCGTCGCCCTCGCGATCGGGGTCTTCGTCGCCGTGCGTGCGGTCATGCTCGGACGCCAGGTGCTCGGGGTGCTGGGTCAGCACGTCCCCGAGGGAGTCTCGCCGGGCGCCGTCTCGGCCGACCTGGGCGCGATCCGAGGGGTGGCCGACGTGCACGACCTCCACCTGTGGACCCTCACCTCGGGCATGAACGTCGCCACCGCCCACCTCGTCAGCGAGCCCGGCGCCGACGTCGAGGCCATCCTCGCGAGCGGCCAGACGATGCTGCGCGACACCCACCAGATCGCGCACGCCACCCTCCAGGTCGAGCCCACGACCGGCGAGTCGTGCCACGACACGGACTGGTGAACGAGCCTCCGCCTGGTGACCGGCGCGCGCTCCGGTGGGCGCCGTCCCGCAGCGGCGCTAGCGTGCGGGGGTGACGTTCTCCATCGTGGCCCAGGTCGGCGACGCCTTCGGCGTGGCTGTCGCCAGCAAGTTCCCGTTCGTCGGAGCGGTCGTCCCGCGGGCACAGCTCGGGGTGGGTGCCGTGGCCACGCAGGCGATGGCCCGGGTGTCCTACCGCGAGACGGCACTGGAGGCCCTCGCCGCGGGCGGTGACGCCGCAGCGGCCGTGCTGGCCTGCACCGAACCCGACGAGGACCGCGAGCACCGGCAGCTCGGGGTGGTGGGGTTGGACTCCCAGGCGAGCTTCACCGGGTCCGAGTGCCTGTCGTGGGCAGGCGGCGTCAGTGGCCGGACCGACGACGGCGGGTACGCCATCCAGGGCAACATCCTCGTCGGGCCGCAGGTCGTGGCCGCGATGGAGCGGGCCTGGCTGGAATCGGCCGGTGCTGCGCTCACCGACCGGCTCGTGCGCGCGCTCCTCGCCGGTGACGCGGCCGGTGGCGACTCCCGTGGCCGGCAGGGAGCGGCCTTGTATGCCGTGCAGCCCGGCACGGGGTACGACCAGTGCGGGGTCCTCGCCGACGTCCGCGTCGACGACGACCCGAACGCCCCGCAGGAGCTCGCCCGGTTGGTGGGAGTGAGCGACCTGCTCTTCGGCCTCCCCGAGGACGTCCAGCCCCTCGTGGGCCCTCTCGCCTCCGAGGTGGCTGAGCGGCTCGCCACGATGGGCTTCGGGGGGTCCGTGCACGCGGCGCTCGCGGCGTGGGCGTCCGAGCAGAACTACGAGACGCGGCTCAGTCCGGACGGTATCGACGCCAAGGTCCTGGCAGCCCTTCGCTCGGCGACTGCCTAGTCCGCGGTCCGCTGCGAGGTGGCCTGCTGCGAGGGCCCAGGTACGAGGGGCTCAGGTACGAGGTGGTTCCCTTGTACGGCACCGAACGACCGGGGCCCTCTGTGCTCCGGGATGCCGCTCGCGAAGCCCGACTCGCACAGCTCAGCGCTTCAGGATGCGCGCCTCCCACGCGCGCAGTGGCGCGGTCGGTGATGCGGGGGAGCCGACGTTGCCCAGGAGCAGCTCGGAGCCAGCCCAGTCGGCGACCGGGATGGCGTCATCGAGGGGCAGCTCGCTGGCCGAGAAGTTCGCGACGACGAGCAGCTCGGTGCCCTCGTGTCGGCGCGTGAACGCGTACAGCGTCGGGTGATCGGCGGCCAGCATGGTGAAGTCCCCGTGGGCCACAGTGGGCTCGGTGTGGCGCAGCTCGATGACGCGGCGGTAGTGGTGGAACACGGAGTCGTCGTCGGCGACAGCGGCCGCGGCGTTGATCTCGGTGTGGTTGGGGTTGACGGGCGACCACGGGGTGCCACCGGTGAACCCGGCGTGCTCCGAGGCGTCCCACTGCATCGGCGTCCGGGCGTTGTCGCGGCTGCCGAGCCGCAGGTTGCGCAGCACCTCCTCGGGGTCGGCGCCGGCCTCGACCGCGTGCCGGTAGTAGTTGACCGACTCGATGTCGAGGAAGGCCTCCGCTGTCGGGAACGGCACGTTCGTCATCCCCAGCTCCTCGCCCTGGTAGACGTACGGGGTGCCACGGTGCAGGTGAAGGACGGTGCCGAGCAGCTTGGCCGACGCGACGCGGTGCTCAGGGGAGTCGTCGCCGAACCGGGACACCGCGCGCGGCTGGTCGTGGTTGTTCCAGTACAGCGAGTTCCAGCCGACTTCGGCCAGTCCCTCCTGCCAGCGGCCGAGTGAGGCCTTGAGGTCGCGCAGGTCGAGGTCCTTGCGGTCCCACTTGTGGCTGGCGTGGTCGAGCCCGACGTGCTCGAACTGGAACACCATGTCGACCTCTTGCCGCTCAGGGTCGGTGTAGAGGATCGCGTCCTCGACCGTGACCCCCGGCATCTCGCCGACGGTGAGGAGCTTCTCGGCGCGCCCCTCGAAGACCTGCGCGTGCATCTCGCTGAGGAACTCATGGATCCGTGGCCCGTTGAGGAAGTGCGGGCTGCCGTCCCCGAGGTGCGGCCGCCCGAGGAACGGTGCACCGTCGGGCAGGGACGTGACCTTCGAGATCATGTTGATGACGTCCATCCGGAACCCGTCGATGCCGCGGTCGAGCCACCAGCGCATCATCGCGTAGACGGCCTCGCGCACCTCGGGGTTCTCCCAGTTGAGGTCGGGCTGCTTCCGGCTGAACAGGTGCAGGTAGTACTCGCCCGTCGTCTCGTCGAGCTCCCAGGCCGGGCCGCTGAAGAACGACTCCCAGTTGGTCGGCGCCGCGCCCGCGTCACCGGCGTCGGTGTCCTTGCCGGGGCGCCACCAGTACCAGTCACGCTTCGGGTTGTCCTTGCTGGATCGCGACTCCACGAACCACGGGTGCTCGTCGGACGTGTGGTTGACCACCAGGTCCATGACGATCCGTATGCCGCGTGCGTGCGCCTGCTCGATGAGCGAGTCCACGTCGGCGAGGGTCCCGAACGTGGGGTCGATGTCCTGGTAGTCGCTGATGTCGTAGCCGTTGTCGTCCTGCGGACTGCGATAGATCGGCGACAGCCAGAGCACGTCGACGCCGAGCTGCTTGAGGTAGTCGAGGCGACTGATGATGCCCGGGATGTCGCCGATGCCGTCGTCGTTGCTGTCCTGGAAGGTGCGGGGGTAGATCTGGTAGACGACGGCTTCGCGGAACCACTGGTCATCGGTCATGCGACGAAGTGTTGCGAGCGGACGACACGTCGGCAACCGGCATTGACTCGGCCTCTCACAGGGCGGACCATTGCGTCAACCAGACGGGGGTGGGGTCCATGGCAAGTTCAGCGATTTTCGCGGTCATCCTGATCGGTGCGTTCCTGGTGGGGGCTGCTGGTTTCATCGTTCTCATCGTCGTGGGGATGGTGCGTTCGGCCCGCGACACGCGCACGCGCGAAGAGCGGCTCGCCGACGAGCACGGCGACCTGGGAGCGGGGACCTTCAAGCTGACGCCCGGCTTCGGCGCCGGCGACATCGACGGCGGCACCGGCAGCTTCTGACGCTGCGGGCTGGGTGCATGCCGGCACCACGTACGGCCCACGGCCCTCCCGCCCTCATTGAGTCGACCTCGTGCTGAACGGTCTGCTGACCCGCCCGCAGACCGCGCCACCGCGCGCGCCAGACCGCGCCACCGCGCGCGAC
>NZ_JBFUEO010000069.1:0-9226 GCF_056403935.1 Pedococcus sp. P2_E4
CCGTGGCGCCGCGCCTCGTCGACGAGGTCGCTGCTGGCACCGGTCACGAGCGCAGCGCGGCGGGCGACGACGGACTGCACGAGACGCGAGGCGACCCCGCGCACTCCCCCGGACCGCAGGACCGCGTTGTGCTGGCTCACGACCAGCGGGGTGCGCGTGCCGAGGCCGGCGAGGGCTGCGACCAGCCCGGCCTGGTGGCCGTGGGCGTGGACCACGTCGGCCGACCGGATGGCCCGCCGGAGGTGGGTCAGCCGGCTCCACGACCCGCGCAGGCCGGCCCCGCGACCCGGCCACCACAGCTGCGCGTCGTCGAGCCCGAAGCGGTCCGCGGTGCTCTCGTCGGTCGCCACGACGACCTGGTCACCCGYGGCGCGCAGTCGGGCCGCGAGGGCGGCCGCCTGCAGACCGATGCCGCCCGTGCTGCGGCCCACGACCATGAGGACCTGCATCAGGCACCACCGCGTCGTCGGGCCCGGCCGCGTTCACGCAGCGCGGTCATCGCGCGCCGGTCGGCCACCGCCATCACGAGCAGGTAGGCCGCGACGGCCACGACCGCCCCCAGGGCAGCGGTGCCGATCGAGCTCCACAGGCCGCTGGGCGTCATGGAGTGCGTCGCGGCGTCACCGGCGCCCAGGGCGAGGGCCAGGGCCACGACGGCGGCACCGAGCGTGCGACCGGTGCCACGCAGGGCCTCGGGTCCCCACGCCCGGCGCACGAGGAGGGTCAGGGCGATGGCGGACAGGGTCATGCCCAGCGTCGAGCCGACGCCCAGGATGCCCAGCGTCGTGCCGGGGCCGGACCCGTCAGGCACCAGCGCCAGCGGCAGGAAGGTCGCGACGGCCCACCCACCGGCGACGGCGAGCGCCGCGTGCAGTGGCCTTCCGCGGACGTACAGGGCGCGGGTCAGCAGGGCTGCGACACCGAAGCCGACGAGGCCAGGGGCATACGCCGACAGCGCGCCGGGGAGGGCTGCGAGGGCCGCCCCTCCCCCGAGCCCGGCACCACGGTCCAGGGAGCCGAAGAAGGCCCCGACGGGCCGGGCGACGACCATCAGGACGGCGGCAGCGCCGGCGGTGAGCAGCACGATGGATTGCAACCCGCGAGCGAGGGTGCTGCGGGCGGTGAGCTCCTCGGCCGCCGTGTCGGCCCCGGTCCCGTGCGCCAGTGCGGGGAAGGCCGAGGTCGCGATCGGGACGGCCAGCACGGCATAGGGGAGCAGGTAGACGGCCTGCACGTAGAGGTAGACGTTGACGGCCCCCACGCCGTCGGTACGCGGTGGGTGGGTGAGCCACAACGTCATGGCCACGCAGGCCTGCTGGGCGACGAGTGCGAGGATCCCGGCACCCGCGAGGGACCAGGCCCGGGCGGCCACGCCCGGGGGGAAGTGGAGGGTCGGGCGCAGCCTCGACCCCGTGCGCAGCGCGGGCACCAGCAGCGGCAGGCTCAGCACCACGACCCCCAGCGTGGTGCCGCCGGCAAGCAGCCAGATCGCGCCGTCGCTGACGTCGTCGGGCGTCGTCGAGGGTTCCGCCACCAGGCCGTAGCCGACGTACGCGCCGATCACCACCAGGCTGGACAACAGCGGGGCGAGGGCGGCCGCCAGGAACCTGCGGTGGGCCTGGAGCACCCCCGCCAGGACGATGCCGACGCCGTAGAGCGGCACCTGCGGCGCAAAGATCCGCAGCATGCGCGCCCCGAGCTCCGCGCTGCCGGGGACCTTGGAGTCGTGGAGGATCAGGCCGCTGATCCAGGGCGCAGCCAGCGCGAGGACCAGCCCGAGCGGGACGAGCACCACGATCGCCCAGGTCAGCAGGGCCGACGCGGTGCGATCGGCGTCCTCGCGGCGGCCCGCTCCGAGCTGACCGGCCACGAGCGGGACGGCGACGGCGGCCAGGGCTCCGCCGGCCGCGACCTCGTAGACGACGTTGGGGAGCATGTTGACCGACTGGTAGGCGTCACCGACGCCGACAGCCCCCACGCTGCTGGAGAAGACCAGGGTCCGCGCGAAACCGGCGACCCGGGCGAGCAAGGTGGCCACGGCGATCAGCGCGGCGGCACGGGCGACGGACACCCCGACGGTCCGAGCCGTCATCGGCGGCCCAGCGCGTCCAGCTCACGCAGCCCCGGGGTCGACTCGATGACCTTGGTGAAGGAGACCTTCTCGGACGCCAGCGTCAGCGCCGTGAGGACGCCCAGGGCCAGCCACCGCCCGCGCCGACCGGTGCGTTGCACGAGGGCCGTGCCGAGGAGCGCGCCGGCGGAGTTGGCGCCGGTGTCGCCGAGCATCGACTCGCCCGCCAGGTCGGGCCGCAGGAGCCCCGCGGCGGCACCGACTGCGGCGCCGGCCGCCGGACCCGAGCGACGTGACGTCGACAGCAGGACCCCGAGGCCGATGGTGGCCTTGAGCGCGCGTCCGGGTCGCAGGTCGAGCAGGTTGAGCAGGTTCGCGGACCCGGCCACCACCGCGCCCCCCACGAGGGTGTCGACCACCGCGGGTGCACCGGCGGAGGCATCGCGGCGGGCTTCGCGGTCGATGAGGGCGGCCGACACCAGGCCCGTGACGGCGAGGCCGAGGATCTTGACGGCGCCGGTCGTCACGTGGCCGCGGGCCAGTGCCCCGAGGTGGCCCTTGAGGCCCTTGCTGGTGCTGTCGCCCGTCAGGTCGTCGAGGGCTCCGAGCCCGGCGGCGGCGGACGCCGCGAGGACCGGGCCGGGCCCGGCACCGAGGAGGGCTGCCCCCGAGGCAGCACCGACGGCATACGCGGGGCCCTCGAGGAGGGTCACGGTGCGGCCGGCGTGGTTCGTCCGGTCCCAGCGGGCGTTGCCGCCCGGAGGGCGCTCGCGCAGCGCGCGCAGGCCGAGCGCCGCCACGGCACCGGCCACAGCGCCGGCCGCGACGACCGCGGACCGGCCCGCCTCGTGCCCCGTCATGGCTACTTGGTCGCCAGCTGCGGGAAGGCGGCGGACGCGCCGCTGTCGAGGCCGTACTGGCCGGCCTTTCCGGCCTGCTGCTCGAGCAGACCGAAGACCAGGCTCGCCTGGCCCATCGGCAGCTCTCCGTGGTCGACCGTGGTCAGCACCTTGGACTGGTTGCCGTCGGCCCGCGACGTGGCGACGACCGACGTCTCGTTGGTGGTGCCGGCCGGCAGTGTGGTGGCGACCAGGACGGCCCCGGAGCTGCTGGCATCGAGGGCCCCGGCGAGGTTGCTCAGGGCCCCTGCCCTGCTCTCGCGGACCTTGGCGTCCGACCCACCCACGGGGCCACCGATGACCACGGCGATGCTCGCGGGGGTGACCTTGTCGGGCGTGAACCGGATGAGGTCGCCCGTGCGCAGGCCCTCGAGCGCGGCGGCCGCCCCGTCGCTGCTGGCGCCGGCCTTGGCCAGGATCGCCCGGGCCAGGACGCTGTCGACGATCTGGCCGTCGCCGGGGTCGGCGGGCGCCTGGACCTGGCCGGCCAGCTGCTGGCCGAGGGTGTTGCGGAAGGTCACCTTGCTGCTGTCGGGGTCGGTCCACGCGTCGAGGACGGTGACGGTGGACCCGATCTTGGCACCGGCTGTCGTCAGCGTCTCGGTGGTGGCCTTGACGAGGCTGGCCTCGGCGCCGGGGAGCACGACCACGGCGACCGTCGTGTCGGCGAGTCGACCCGCGAGCAGGCTGCGGTTGCTGGCTGCGGTGAACTCGTCGCGCGCCGTGATCCCCTTGTCGGCCACGTCGAGCTCGGCGCGCAGGGCTGCCTTGTCGTTGCGGAGGTTCTTGACCTCGGAGGTCAGCGTGTTGCCGATGTCCTCCTTGAGCGGACCCGCACCGAGCACGATCCCCACCGCCAGGGCGAGGAAGATCGAGACGATCGAGACGAGGTGGTAGCGGAAGTCGATCACGTGACAATTCCTACGAGGAAGGACCAGAAGTCGTCCCACTGGGCGGCGAGCAGCTGGAGGAAGGCCCGTCCGCCCGTGGTGGACCAGAGCGCGGCGAACAGCGCGCTCAGGGCGACCACG
This sequence comes from Pedococcus sp. P2_E4, assembly GCF_056403935.1. Taxonomy (NCBI): domain Bacteria; kingdom Bacillati; phylum Actinomycetota; class Actinomycetes; order Micrococcales; family Intrasporangiaceae; genus Pedococcus; species Pedococcus sp. P2_E4. The sequence continues at coordinate 4,002 of NZ_JBFUEO010000069.1, forward strand.
AGCATGACGGCGAGGGACAGGTTGGAGATGCGCGAGCGGTAGAGCCGGCTCACGCCCTTGGCGTCGACCAGCTTGCCCCCGACCCGCAGCCGGGTGAGGAAGGTGCTGGCCATGCCGGAGCGACCCTTGTCGAGGAACTCGACGAGGGTCGCGTGGGTGCCGACGGCGACGATGAGCGAGGCGCCCTTGTCGTCGGCGAGGAGCATGGCGACGTCCTCGCTGGTGCCGGTCGCCGGGAACACCACCGGCTCCACGCCGAGCTTGCGCACCCGGTCGAGGCCCGGGGCGTTGCCGTCGCGGTAGGCGTGCACGACGATCTCGGCCCCGCAGCGAAGGGTCGAGTCTGAGACCGAGTCCATGTCACCGACGATGAGGTCCGGCTTGAGGCCGACGTCGACGAGCGCGTCGGCGCCACCGTCGACCCCGATCAGGACGGGTCGGTACTCACGGATGTAGCTGCGGAGGGTCTGGAGGTCCTCCTTGTAGTGGTAGCCGCGCACCACGATCAGGGCGTGGCGACCGTCGATCTGGGTGCGGATGTCGGGGACGCCGACACCGTCGAGGAGCAGGTCGCGCTCACGACGGAGGTACTCCATCGTGTTGGCCGCGAAGGCCTCGAGCTGCACCGCGAGCCCGGCCCGCGCCTCGTTCATCGACGACTCCACGAGGTCGTGGTCGAAGGCCTGTCCGGTCGCGACCACGGTGTCGCCCAGCCACAGCTGGTCGCCCTCGAGTCGCACCTGCTGACCCTCGGTGAGGTCGTGCATGACGTCCTTGCCGACGTTGTCCAGCAACGGGATCCCGGCATCGATGAGGATCTCGGGCCCGAGGTTGGGGTAGCGACCCGAGATCGAGGGCGAGGCGTTGACGACGGCGGCCGGCTTGCACGCGAGCAGCGCCTCGGCGCTCACCTTGTCGATGTCCTGGTGGTCGATGACGGCGATCTCGCCGGGGCGCAGCCGCTTGGTGAGGTTCTTGGTCCGGGCGTCGACTCGAACCAGCCCGCGCACCCCGGGGCTCTCGGGTTCGCGGGCGCGTTGGCGCGGGATCTTCAGAGGCATCCTGCCCATCCTCCCACGGGCCGGGTGGGCAGCCGCGACGCGGCTCGCGGTCACGAGGTGGCGGATGCGCTCCGGCGCAGGCCTGCCGTGGCGACGAGCTCGCGGGCGTGCTCGAGGGCCGACTCCGTGTCGACGCCGCCCATCATGCGGGCCAGCTCGCGCAGGCGTTCGTCCTCGTCGAGGGCGTGCACGCCGCTGGACGTGATGTGACCGTCACTCGCCTTGCGGACCACGAGGTGCCGGTCCGCGTATGCCGCGACCTGGGGCAGGTGGGTCACCACCACCACCTGCGCGTGGGCGGCCAGGGCGGCGAGGCGGGCACCCACGTCGAGCGCTGCTGYGCCGCCGACGCCGGCGTCGACCTCGTCGAACACGAACGTGGGGACGTCGGCTGCTCCGGCGGCTCCGGTGACGACCTCCAGGGCCAGCATGACCCGGGACAGCTCGCCACCGGAGGCCGCCTTGGCCACGGTGCGCGCAGGGCTGCCGGGGTTCGCGGCCAAGAGGATCTCGACGTCGTCGGCACCGTGCCGGGTGCGCCCCGCAGCCCTCGGCGTCACTGACACCTCGATGGCCGCCTGTCCCATCGCGAGATGGGCGAGCTCGGACGTCACGGCGCTCCCGAGTCGACGGGCTGCCGCCGTGCGGGCCTTCGTCAGCACGTCCGCTGCCCGGCCGAGCTCGCCCTCGAGGGTCGCCACTCGGGCCTCGAGCTCCTCGATGCGGGTGTCGGAGTTGAGGAGGGTGTCGAGCGTCGCCGCGGCCGACCGCCCCCAGGCGAGCACGTCGTCGATGGTCTCGCCGTACTTGCGCGTGAGGGCGGTGAGGTCCGCCCGGCGCTGCTGCACCCAGGCCAGGCGAGCCGGGTCGACGTCGATGTCGGTGAGGTAGGAGCTGAGATCGGCCGCCAGGTCGGCGACGAGGTAGCCGATGTCGGCGAGCCGCCGGTCGAGCTCCCGCAGCGCAGGGTCGTGGTCGACCTCGCCCGCGAGCGCCTGGCGTGCCGCCGCGAGGGTCTCCGTCGCGCTGGGAGTGGTCTCCCCGGCATACTCCTGGGCGCCGGCGAGGTGGTCGTGAGCGAGCGTCGCGGCGCCACGCAACCCCTCGGCGTGGCCGAGCCGCTCGTCCTCGACGCGCAGGTCGGCGTCCTCACCGGGCTGGGGGTCGACCTGCTCGAGCTGGGTGAGGCCGTGCTGGAGCACCTCGATCTGCTGCGCGCGGTCGCGGGCCTGGGCCCTGAGGGCGCCGAGCTCGGTGGTGGCGGCGTCGTGCTCCTCGTAGAGGGCCCGGAAGGCGTCGAGCGCGACCTGGACCGCCTCACCCCCGAACTGGTCGAGCATGGTCCGGTGCTGGTCGGTCTGGCGCAGCCGCCACTGGTCGGCCTGCCCGTGGACGGCGACGAGGTGCTCCCCCACCTCGCTGAGCACACCGACGGGTGCAGCCCGGCCGCCCACGTGGGCGCGGGACCGACCCTCGGTCGAGATGGTGCGCACCAGCACGAGGCCGTCGGCCACGTCGGCACCGGCCTCTGCGGCCCGCACGGCGGCGGGGTGGTCCGGAGCCACGTCGACGACGCCCTCGATCACGGCGTTCGCGGCGCCCGACCGGACCAGTCCGGCATCGGCCCTGGCGCCGAGCAGCAGCCCGAGGCCGGTCACGACCATGGTCTTGCCCGCGCCCGTCTCACCCGTGACGATGTTGAGCCCCGGGTGCAGCTCGAGGACGGCGTCGTCGATCACGCCGAGACGCTGGATCCTCAGTTCCTGGAGCACGCCGGCCAGCCTCTCACGCGTCGGTCGCGCGAGCGGCGTCCTGCAGCCTCGCCTCGCCGCGCCACCCGTGGATCGACAGGTCGAACTTCGCGACCAAGCGGTCGGTGAACGGTGACGTGCTCAGCCGGGCTAGCCGCACGGGGGTCTCGGACCGGACGACCTCGATCCGCGCACCGGGTGGCAGGTCCACCGCACGCCGGCCGTCGCACCACAGCGCACCCGTGCCCAGGGTGTCGGGCACGACCTCGAGGGCCAGGTGGGAGCGCGGCCCCAGGACGAGGGGTCGGGCGAACAGGGCGTGGGCGCTGATCGGCACGAGGAGCACCGCCTCGACATCGGGCCAGACCACGGGCCCGCCGGCCGAGAACGCGTAGGCCGTGGAGCCGGTGGGAGTCGCGCAGACCACCCCGTCGCACCCCCAGGTCGTGAGCGGGCGCCCGTCGATCTCGGCGACCACCTCGAGCATGCGCTCGCGGTTGGCCTTCTCGACGGTCACCTCGTTGAGCGCCCAGCTCGTGTAGACCGGCTCACCGTCGACGTGGGCGGTCACCTCGAGGGTCATCCGCTCCTCGACCGCGTAGCTCCTGGCGACGACGTGCTCGACGGTGGCCTCGATGTCCTCGCGCTCGGCCTCCGCGAGGAACCCCACGTGACCCAGGTTGACCCCGAGCAGAGGTGCGCCGGTGCCCCGGGACACCTCGGCGCCGCGCAGGATCGTCCCGTCGCCGCCGAGCACGCACACCAGCTCACAGCCCTGCGCCGGATCGGTGGAGTCGACCACAGTGACGCCGGGGTGCTCGACAATGCTCATGGCGGCGGCCTCGTCGGCCTGGATCAGCACCTCGATGCCCGCGGCATGCAGCCGGGCCACCACCTCGGCTGCGATGTCGTGGGCCTCCTGGCGACGCGGGTGCGCGACCAGCAGGATCCGGCGCGGGCCTGCCGGCGCCGATGGACTGGCGGTCGTCGTCACGGTGCTCCCTCTCGCTGCTCTGGTCCCGGGCGTGCTGCCCCCATGGTGGCCTCGACCTCGTGCTCACGGGGTGCGCGACGCGCGGTCACGGCTCGCTCACGCTGTCTGCTGCTGCCACCAGAGCCTCCCATCCCATCGACTCGGCGGCGCGGGGGGTCAACCACAGCAGGTACTCCGCGTTGCCCTCGCCGCCCTCGATCGGGCTGCGAGCCAGGCCCTTGGGGTGCAGCCCGGCGTCGATGGCCGCCCGGGCCACCTCACAGATCGCCCACGCCCGGTCGCCCTGGGACCGCACGATGCCGCCCTTCCCGAGCCGGGTGCGCCCGACCTCGAACTGCGGCTTGACGAGGACCACCACGTCGGCCTGCTCGGTCACGAGCTGGGCGAAGGTGTCCAGCACCAGGGTCAGTGAGATGAAGCTGAGGTCGGCGACCAGCAGGTCGACCGGCCCACCGACCGACCCGGAGTCGAGGTCGCGCACCGTGGTCCGCGGCAGGTCGGTGACCCTCGGGTCACCGGCGAGCTCGGGAACGAGCTGGTCGTGGCCGACGTCGAGGGCCACGACGTGGCTGGCGTCGTGGTGCAGGAGCACGTGCGTGAAGCCACCCGTGGAGGCGCCCACGTCGAGGCAACGCCTGCCCGCGACGGTGAGACCCCGCGGTCCGAACGCCTCCAGCGCCCCCACCAGCTTGTATGCCGCGCGGCTCACCCACCGGGGGCCGTCCTCCCGGACATCGATCGTGTCGTCGTCGCGGACGGGGGTGGCGGGCTTGGTGGCCTGCTCCCCGCGGACGCGGACGTCGCCGGCGTCGATGAGGGCACGGGCGTGCCCGCGGGAACGGGCCAGCCCGCGGCGGACCAGCTCGAGGTCGAGCCTGGTGCTGCCGCTCACTCGCCGCCGAGGTCGGACAGCCGGCCGTGCAGGGTCTGGTGGACGCGACGACCGGCCTCGATCTGGGCGTCGAGGTCGTCGGCGGGCGCGTCGCGCAGGTCCTGCAGCGCCGAGTCGATGACGATGTCGCCGGTCGCGTGGTCACCCAGACCGGCGTCCGGCGAGGTGGTCACGTCCTCGCCCTGCCCGTCGACGTGCTGGTCCTGCTCGTGCCGGTCCTGGTCGTCGACGTGCTGGTCGTCGACGTGCTGGTCGTCGACGTGCTGGTCGTCGACGTGCTGGTCGTCCTGCTGGTGCAGGTCCTGCTGGGAATGCATCTCGCTCACTCGGCAGCCTTCGTCGTCTTCGTGGCGGCGGCTCGCGTCGCCGGGGCCTTCGTGGCCGGGGCCTTCTTCGCGGTCGCCTTCTTCGCGGTCGCCTTCTTCGCGGTCGCCTTCTTCGCGGTCGCCTTCTTCGCGGTCGCCTTCTTCGCGGTCGCCTTCTTCGCGGTCGCCTTCTTCGCGGTCGTCGTCTTCGCCGCTGCAGTC
>NZ_JBFUEO010000070.1:0-8588 GCF_056403935.1 Pedococcus sp. P2_E4
CGCCGACTGCGGCCCGCGCTGCTGGCSAAGTACGGSCGGGACGGGCAGCTGCAGCTCGAGCAGGACGCCGCGGCCCGGTTCGTGAGCTTGTCGCAGCCGGTCGAGGACGGCACCGGGATCGCGGAGTACCGGCTRGTGCTGGATGTCGCGGGCAGGGCGGTGCTGGAGGCGGCGCTGGGGCCGTTGTCSGCGCCGCGGCCGGTCGACGGCGAACGCGACCTSCGCAGCWSCGACCRGCGCCGCGGYGACGCCCTGGTTCAGCTGGTGCGCCGTGCGGTGGGCGTGGACGATGCGGTGGGCAAGAACGCCAAGACGACGCTGCTGGTGACGATGGACTGGGCGTCCCTGCGTGACCAGGTCGGCGCCGGCACCACCCTGGGTGGGCTCGACACCGGCACCCACCTGGCGCCCGAGACGGTCCGCCGGCTGGCGTGCGACGCCTCGGTGGTCCCGGTCGTGCTGGGATCCCGGGGTGAGGTGCTCGACCTGGGCCGCACGGTCCGGTTCTTCACCCCGGCCCAGACCAGACGCCTGTGGCTGCGCGACGGCGGCTGCACCTACCCCGGCTGCGGGGCCCCGCCGGCCTGGACGGACGGTCATCACCTGGTGCACTGGGCCGACTTCGGCTCCTCGGACCTGGGAAACGCCGCGTTGTTGTGCGAGCGGCACCACACCATCGTCCACCAACGCCGCCTCGCCGGGCAGGTCGTGACCCGCCCAGAGGGTGAGCGGGTGCAGTGGGACCTGACCCGCGGCTCCTACGACCAGCTCCTGGCCCGGCGCGCCGCGCAGGAACCAGCGTGACCCCGCCCCACACCCCGCCCACCCAGGGCGGGGCCGCCGGGATGCCCACGGTCGGTCAGCGGGCAACCGCGGAGCGGCGGCAGTCGGCAACTGGAGTCCGGCGGGCGGTCAGGCGTGGACCGACACCCGGGCGCGGAGGCGAGCGGCAGGGCACCCACCTTCCAGCCACGTCGTCGGCATGGACGAACGTCGCGGCCCGCTCAGCCCCACATCCGGTGCAGGTGCAGCGCCCGCACGTCGGTGAGCGAGGCGACCTGGTCGACGACCACCCGCAGCGCGGCCGCCTCGGAGTCGGCGGCCTTCCAGTCGGCGAGCAGGTCCGGGTCGAGCCGCCCGAGCGGGTCGTCGAGGTAGGCCGCGACGAGGTCGCGCACCACCTCGCGCTGACCGGTGAGCACGTCCACCCGCTCCTGCGCGTGCATGACGAAATGCGCCGCCACGGCCTTGAGCACGGCGCACTCCGCTCGGGTGGCGTCCGGCACCACCAGGTCGGCGTCGTAGCGGGTGAGGTCGCCGGCGCCGTGCCGCTCGCGGGTCGCCGCCTCGACGGCGAGGACGAACCGCCCGATCAGCCGCGAGGTCATGTCCTTGAGGGCGGCTCGGTCACCTCGCGAGCCGTCGTATGCCGTGGGCACCGCTCCGGTGGCCAGGATGCGCTCCAGCGCCTCCCCCATGGCGTCGACACCCAGGTCCGACGCGTAGAGGCCCGTCGCCACCGCGAGCACGCTGTCGACGTCGGAGCGCTCGCGCAGCAACCGCAGGTCCAGTCGGCCGGACGCGATGGCGTCCTCGACGTCGTGCACCGAGTAGGCCACGTCGTCAGACCAGTCCATGACGTCCGCCTCGATGCACCGGCCGCCCCCGGACTGGCCCTGCCGAAACCACGTGAAGACCGGCAGGTCGTCGTCATACACCCCGAACTTGCTGGTGGGAGTGGGACTTTCGCCGCGCGGCCACGGGTACTTGGTCGAGGCGTCGAGGGTGGCGCGGGTGAGGTTGAGACCCGCCGGGCGACCGTCGGGGTGGACCCGCTTGGGCTCCAGCCGGGTGAGCAGGCGCAAGGTCTGGGCGTTGCCCTCGAAGCCGCCGATCTCGGCCGCCACCGCGTCGAGGGCCTGCTCACCATTGTGGCCGAACGGCGGGTGACCCAAGTCGTGGGCCAGGCAGGCCGTGTCGACGACGTCGGCGTTGCAGCCCAGGGCAGCCCCGAACTCCCGCCCGATCTGGGCCACCTCGAGCGAGTGCGTGAGGCGGTTGCGGACGAAGTCGTCGTCGCCGGGCTGCACGACCTGGGTCTTGGCCGACAGCCGCCGCAACGACGCGGAGTGGACGAGCCGGGCGCGATCGCGCGCGAAGTCGTCGCGGTCGGCGCGCTTGGTGACCGGGTCCTCGCGCACCCAGCGCTCCCGGTCGACCTCGGCGTATCCCACGGGGCGAGCCTAGGGCCGGGCGCCCCGCGCTGCCTCGGCGCCCCGCGCTGCCTGGGCGGCCCGCGCTGCCTCGGCGCCTMGCTCCACCCACTTGGGCTGGGTGCCGTAGCGCTGGCTCGGGATCAGCCGTCCGTGCGAACAGTCGTCGACGAGCTGTGCCATCCGCTTGTCGCGGGTGGCCTGCTGCTTGGCCGTCATCACCCAGTGCACGGCGAGCTTGCGGTAGCTGGGCGTGGCGACCTCCCAGAAGGCGGTCGCCTCGGGGCTGTCGGCGAGCTGTGCCGCGTAGGTCGGGTCGAGCTCGAGGTCGCCCGCACCCTCGTAGGAGTAGATCCCGGAGCGCTCGGGGCGTCGGAGCGCGTAGGCGGCCAGCCCCGACGGCTGCATCCGGCCCTCGGCAGTCAGGCGCTCGACGGCCGCGATGTTGATGGCACTCCAGTTGCTGGTGGCCTTGCGCGGCGTCCAGCGCTGCCGGGTGGCGTCCTCGTCGATGCGCTCCGAGCGCGAGTCGATCCACCCCCAGCACAGTGCCTCGGGGACCGCCTGTTCCCAGGTGAGACCGCGCTCGGCGACGTGGCTCTTGTAGAGGCCCATCCACAGCTCGGTAGCCGTGTCGTGGTTGGCCTCGAGCCAGGCGGCGAACTCCTCAGGCCCCGAGAAGAACGTCGCTGGCCTGTCCGGTGTCCCTCCCGGCATCCCGACCTGCTTCGCCCGCTTCCCCGTCATGGCCCAAGCCTGCCACGGCCGTCCGACGCCCAGCCACGGTCGTGTAGCCCACAGCGGCGACCGCGACCGCGAGCGCCCACGCGACGTGCCAGCCGCCCAGCGCGAGCAGGCCGAGCACCGACGTGAAGGCCGCGAGGGCCGTCCACCACACGCCCGACCGGGTGGGCAGCAGTCGCACGGCGGCTGCGGTGCCGAGGACGTAGACGAGGGTGAAGCAGCCGGTGGCCAGCAGCATGAGTGCGCTGAGGCCCAGGTGCAGCACCTCGGATCCCACCAGCCACACCAGGGCCTGGACCGCGATGAGGGTCAGGCTGCGGCGCGGCACCTCACCCTGCCCGGACCCCTGCGCGAGGTATGCAGGGAGGGCGCCGTCGCGGGCCAGCGCGGCGCCCAGCCTCGAGGCCCCTGCGTAGTAGGCGTTCATGGCGCCGACCGTGAGCAGGACCGCGAGGACGGCGGTGACAGCCCGGACCTCGCCTCCGAGACCTGACCCGACGGCGGCGACCAGGAGGTCGGACAGCGGAGCCCGGCTGGCACCGGTGGCCGGGCCGAGCACCAGCAGGCTCGTCGCCGCGAGGGCGAGGTAGAGCACCCCGACGACGACCAAGGCGACCGTGGTCGCGCGCGGGACGTCGCGACGGGGGGCGCGGTACTCCCCCGCCAGTGAGGCCACGGCCTCCCAGCCCGCGAAACCCCAGACCAGCAGGGCAGCCGCCGACCCGACCGCCCMCCAGCCGTGCGGCGCGAACGGCGCGAGGTGGTCCCACCTGGCGTGCGGCAGGGCTGCCACGACCGTGAGCAGCATCAGCGTGGCCAGCACGCCGGTGAGCCCGAGCTGCACCCTCCCCGAGAGGCGGAGCCCCGCTGCGTTCACCAGACCCACGCCGACGATGAGCGCGACGGCCACGACGACAGCGACCCGGTGCCCGCCACCCACGGCGTCGGCGACGTAGCCACCGGCCATGAGCGACGCGGGCGGCGCTCCGACGGGCACGGCGAAGTAGAAGCACCAGCCCACGGCCGCGGAGGCCTTCGGCCCGAAAGCCTGTCGCACGTATGTCGAGACCCCACCGGTGTCCGGGTGCCGCGCGCCCATCGCCGCGAAGGTGCTGGCCAGCGGGACGCTCAGCAGCACCAGGGCGGCCCACGCCACGATCGAGGCCGGCCCGGCGATGCCGGCGGCGAGCGCCGGGAGCGTGATCACGCCAGTGCCCAGCACGGCGCCGATGGCCAGGGCGGAGCCCTGCGGGAGGCTCAGGCCGCGGGCGGTGACGGTGGTGGTCATGCATCCAGCCTGCGGCACGATTGGCCTTGTCGGCAGAGCCACTCCTGGCCAATCCAGTTGGGCCACTCTAGGCTGCGTGCATGCCCTCGGCGCCAGTGCTCATCACGCTCGACGGCCCCGGCGACCGGGCCGCCCGGATCTACCAGCAGCTCCTCGATGCGATCACCGACGGCAGGCTCCAGGCCGGCTCCCGGCTGCCCGCCACCCGCGCTCTCGCCCAACAGCTCGGCTGCTCCCGCGGGACCGTCGCCACCGCATACGACCGGCTCACGGCCGAGGGGTTCCTCGTGACCCGCACGGGCTCGGGCACGTTCGTCTGCGAGGAGGTGGCTGCGGTCCGCAGCCGTCGCGCCCCCGCGGGGGACGTCCGCCCCCGCGCGGTGTGGGAGCACCTGCCACCGCCGGTGCTCGACTCTCCTGCGACCGCCCTTGACCTGTCGGTGGGCGGGCCCGACACGTCGCTGTTCCCGTTGGCCGCCTGGCGAAGGCTGGTGTCGGCGACCCTGCGGCCCTCGCTGCTCGCCGCCACGGCCTACTCCGGCGACGGTCACCCCGGCCTGCAGCGCGAGATCGCGCGGTATGCCGGGCTGGCCCGCTCCGTCGTCGCAGGCCTTGGTGACGTGCTGCTCACCAACGGCGCCCAGCAGGCTCTCGACCTCGTCGCCCGCACCGTGGTCGACCCGGGCGACACCGTCGTCGTCGAGGACCCGGGCTACACCGCGGCAGTCCGCCTCTTCAGCTCGCACGGCGCCCGCGTGGTGGGCGTCCCCGTCGACGAGGAGGGGCTGGTGGTCGACGCCCTGCCCGACCGCGCCCGGCTGGTGTACGTCACCCCCTCGCACCAGTTCCCCACGGGTGCCGTGATGTCGCTGCGACGACGAATCGCGTTGCTGGAGTGGGCAGCCCGACGCAACGTCGTCGTGGTCGAGGACGACTACGACAGCGAGTTCAGGTTCGAGGACCGGCCGCTCGCACCACTGCAGAGCCTCGACCGGGACGGCCGCGTCGTCTATGTCGGCTCGTTCAGCAAGACCCTGATGCCGTCGTTGCGGGTGGGCTACCTCATCGCCCCGCAGTCACTGCAGGACACCCTGCGCCAGGCCAAGCTCCTCACCGACTGGCAGGGCGACGCGGTGACACACGGGGCGCTGGCGCGGTTCATGGAGGAAGGCCTGCTGTCAGCCCACGTCCGGCGGGTCACCAAGGTCTACGCGGAGCGCAGGGCCGCGCTGCTCGACGGGCTCGACTCTCTGCCCGAGGGCGTCCTGCAGGTGCTGCCGTCGGCGGCCGGGCTGCACGTCTGCGCCTACTTCACCGACCGTTCGGTCGACGACGTCGCGGTGGCCGCCGAGGCAGCCCGGCGCGGGGTCGCCCTCGAGCCGGTGTCGGTGCGCTTCCACAGCACGCGGCCTCGGCCGGGCCTGGCGATGGGCTTCCGGCGGGTCACCGCCGAGCAGGTGCCCGAGGCGATCAGTCGGCTCCGAGCTGCTGTGGGTGCAGGATCTGCCACGTGATGACGCGGTAGACGCTGCAAAGACCCGGCTGAGACGGGACTCAGCCGCCGCTGACGGACAGCTCGGCCTCGGCCACCGCCTCGCGGTGCTGCTCGCTGAGCTCCTGGCTGTCGAGCCACCCCTCGGGCAGGGCCACGTGTCGCGGCGACCCGGCACGGCCGCGCTGGCCCTCGGCCGCGTCCCCGGGCCACGGAGCCGACGGGTCCATGCCGGCGATGAGCCGGTCGAGCGCCTCGATCGAGTTGACGAGGGCGAGCTGGTGGCGCACGGTCGAGCCGGCCGGGAAGCCCTTGAGGTACCACGCGATGTGCTTGCGGATGTCACGGCAGGCCTTGTACTCGTCACCGTAGAAGTCGACGAGGTACTCGGTGTGGCGTCGCATCGTCGCCGTCACGTCGCCCAGCGTCGGCTCGGCGCGGGCGGTCGTCCCGGCGAAGGCCGCCGCGAGGTCGGTGAACAGCCACGGCCGGCCCAGGCAGCCACGGCCCACGACGACCCCGTCGCAGCCGGTCTCGTGGACCATGCGCACGGCGTCCTCGGCCGACCAGATGTCGCCGTTGCCGAGCACGGGCACCGAGCGCACGGTCTCCTTGAGCCGGGCGATGGCCGACCAGTCCGCCTCGCCCGAGTAGGCCTGGGAAGCGGTCCGGCCGTGCAGCGCCACGGCCGCGACCCCCGCGCGCTCGGCGATGAGCCCGGCCTCGAGGTAGGTCAGGTGGTCGTCGTCGATGCCCTTGCGCATCTTCACGGTGACGGGCACGTCGTACGGGCTGGCCTCGCGGACCGCTCCGGTGACGATCGCCGCGAACAGGTCCTTCTTCCAGGGCAGCGCGGCTCCGCCACCCTTGCGCGTCACCTTGGGGACCGGGCACCCGAAGTTGAGGTCGATGTGGTCGGCGCGGTCCTCGGTCACGAGCATGCGCACGGCCGCCGCGACGGTCGCCGGGTCGACGCCGTAGAGCTGGATCGAGCGGGGGTCCTCGTCGGGGTCGTGCTCGATGAGCCGCATCGTCTCGGGGGTCCGCTCGACGAGAGCCCGGGAGGTGATCATCTCGCTGACGTACAGCGAGGTCGCCCCGCTGGCGCCACCCGCGTCGAGCCCCTCGTCGCCATACTCGCGACACAGCTTGCGGAAGGCACGGTTCGTGATGCCGGCCATGGGGGCGAGCACGACCGGCGACTCGATGGTGTGGGGGCCGATCTGCAGGGGCGGGAGCACGGCAGTGGCACTCGTGGAGGTGGACGTCGACATGGCACCCGCATTCTCGCACCCGGCTGGTTGACTGGCCGAATGCGTGCGCTCATCACCGCCGACGACCTGCTGTCCGTCGCCGACGACGTCCTCCTGCTCGACGTGCAGTGGAACCTCACCACCTCCGCGGGTCCCCCCGGGCGGGACCTGTATGCCGCCGAGCACCTCCCCGGCGCCCGCTTCCTCGACCTCGACCGAGACCTGGCGGGGCCGCCCGGGGCCGGCGGACGCCACCCGTTGCCAGATCACGCCACGCTCGAGGCAGCGCTTCGGCGGGTCGGTGTGGAGGCCGGCGCGCCGGTGGTGGTCTACGACCAGGGTCCCTCGGCTGCTGCGGCGCGGGCCTGGTGGGTGCTGCGACACGTCGGCCTGGGCGACGTGCGCGTGCTCGACGGCGGTCTCGCTGCCTGGAGGGCTGCGGGCGGCCCCACCACCAGCGAGGTACCTGACGTGCATCCCAGCGACCTCACGCTCCCGGGCGGTGGGCCCAAGCCGCTGGATGCGAGTGGCGCTGCACAGGTGGCTCGCGACGGCATACTGCTCGACGCCAGGGCGCCCGAGCGGTTCCGGGGAGAGGCCGAGCCCATCGACCCGGTGGCGGGGCACATCCCGGGGGCCGTGAACGTCCCCGCCACCGACACCGCCCGGCCGGACGGCTCGTTCCTGCCGCCTGCGGAGCTGCAGGACCTGTTCTCCCGCAAGGGAATCGATCTCGACGCGAAGAGAGTCGGCGTCTACTGCGGGTCCGGAGTGACCGCGGCCCAGTCGGTGCTGGCGCTGCACGAGATCGGTGTCGAGGCTGAGCTCTACGTCGGGTCCTGGAGCGACTGGATCACCGACCCGCGACGACCCGTGGCGACCGGCGGCTGAGGACTGAGGGCTAGAGCCAGCCGTACTCGTCAGCGATGCGCACCGCGTCGGCGCGGTTGCGCGCCATCGTCTTGCCGATCGCGGAGCTGAGGTGGTTGCGCACCGTGCCCTCGCTGAGGTTGACCTGGCGGGCGATGTCGGCGACCGAGCCACCCTGCCGGGCCGCCACCAGCACCTCGGTCTCGCGGCCGGTCAGCGGCGACTCGCCCCCGGCCAGGGAGTCTGCGGCCAGGGCAGGGTCGACCACCCGCAGCCCGGCGTGCACTCGACGCACGGCCTCGGCCAGCTGACGCGCTGGTGTGTCCTTGACGACGAAGCCGCTCGCGCCGGCCTGCAGGGCACGACGCAGGAAACCCGGTCTGCCGAACGTCGTCACGATGAGGACGCGCACCTCGGGCAAGGCCTCGTGCAGGGCTGCGGTCGCCGCGATGCCGTCGAGCCCGGGCATCTCGACGTCGACCAGCGCGACGTCCGGGCGTGACTCCCGTGCCGCCGCCAGGATCGCGTCCCCGCGCCCCACCTCGGCCACCACCTCCATGTCGGACTCGAGGCCGAGCAGGCTGGCCAGGGCGCCACGGACGAGGGCCTGGTCGTCGGCCAGGAGCAGCCGGATGGTCACGGCTCCACCGTGGCGTCCACCCCGCGCGCGGGCGCCTCGCGCCCGGTCGCCTCGCGCCCGGCCGCCTCGCGCCCGGTCGCCTCGCGCC
>NZ_JBFUEO010000071.1:0-7953 GCF_056403935.1 Pedococcus sp. P2_E4
CTCGTCGGCTACGGCCCGGCCGGCGCGGCCGCGGTGCGCGCGGCGGCCAGCCAGCCACGCGTCACGGCTGTCGTCACCGTGGGGACGCCGTGGTCACCCGTCGTGCTGACCTCGCTGACCACCGGTCTCGGTGGAGATGCGGTGCGCCTCCTCGACCGGCTCGTGCCCGACCCGTTGCCGGTCTGGACCGACACGCTCCTCGCCCTCGGCTGCGACCCGCTGCGCCGCGGACAGGGCCTCGTGCGCCGGGCGATGACGGTGCTGACCCCGGAGGACCTGCCGAGCGCGGCGTCCGAGGTCCTGCCGTCCACGGCCGAGTTCCATGCGGTGTTCGGGTCCCTCCTGGAGGCCGACGTCCGTGCGGCCGTCGCGTCTGTCGCGGTGGCCGGCATCGCAGTCCGCTCGGACGCGGCGGCGGCGCTCGTCGCGAGCACCACCGGGCCCCCGACGGAGGTCCACGTCGGCGTCGACCTGCCGGTCCTCGACCTCGACCTCGGCGGCCTGCTCGTCGGCGTCGGCGCCCGCGTCGACCTCGCCTCGGCCCGACGGGCGAGCCCGCACGTCCAGTCGCTGCGGGAGGTCCTCCTCGACGTCCACCTCGGGGTCACCGACGGGTGGCTCGTGGGCGGGCCCGGGGCAGCCCAGCAGGACCTCGCGGTGCGCTGGGTCGAGGCGAGGGTGAGCATCCCCCTCGGCGAGGGCGGCGGCGACGGGTCGACCGAGCTCGTGCTCCACGAGGCCCGCGCGTTCGGCGCCTACCGCGAGTCGTGGGTGGTCCGGGCCGACGGCGACGGCCTGACGGCCACCACGGCGCTGCCCGAGGTCAAGATCCTGCTGTCCGAGATCGGGACCCGCATCCGCACCGACTCGCCGCCGCTGGCCCTCCTGCTCACCCACCTGGGGGTCCTGCGCGACAACGGGGTCGACCCCGACGCCATCGACCACCTGCTCCACGACCCGGTCGCCACGATCCGGCCCCTCGTGGTCGCGCGGGCGGCCCAGCTCGCTGCAGACCTCCGCGCCCTGACCGGCATGACCGTCCTCCCCAGCGACCTGGCGCCGACCGCGATCAGGATCGGCACGACCGGCCTGCACGTCGACGTGGATCTCGCCGCCGGCAGCGTGACCGGGGACCTGATGCTCGCCGTCGAGGGGCTGCCACCGCTCGAGGTGTCGCTGGCCGCCGGTCCCGCGGGCGTGACGGCGACCGCCGCCCTCGGTGCCTTCGTCGACGACGTGGGCGGCCTGCGGCTCGTCGGGTCCGCAGGGACGTCGGGTGCCCACGTGGCCCTGGAGTCACGGGCCCCGGGTGCCACCTCGTCCGTCACGACCGGCCTGTACCCGGTCGTCGACGTCGACGGCCTGGTCCGGGAGGCCACCGTGGCCGTCCCTGCCATCGTCGCCCAGCAGCTCGCCCGGTGGTGCCGGTCCGAGGCGAGCGACGTCGCGCGGGCCACGATCGACGCAGGACTGTCTGCCCTCGGGCTCCTCGGTCCGGCCGCACCGTCCGGCGCCCACGACGTCGTGCTCCCGTACGGGTTGTTCACCGATCCCGGCGCGTGGCTGAGGACCCGTTCGGACCCGTTGGCCGCAGCCGTGGCCGTGCTCGAGGCACTGGCTCCGGTCGCCGTCCCGGGTCGCGCGGTCGGTGAGACCGGGTGGCCGCTCGGGAACGGCCTGACCATCTCGTATGCCGTGGGGTCGGGTCGGCTCGACCTGTCCGCCGAGCTCACCCTGGCTCCCGATGTCGGCGGCACGGTCGTGACCGTCGCGCTGACCGGAGGCCTGTCGATCACCGCGGCCGGGGTCGTCGCGCCGTTGCTGGACGCCGAGGTCCTCGTCGACGGCCCGGGGCTGCGGCTCCAGGTCGCCCCCACCGTCACCCTCGACCTCGTGCGGAGCTCGCCGGCCACCCCGCTCCGGCTCTACCCGGCCGGCGCGGGCTTGGCCGACGTCATCGGGGCGGCCGCCGAGTCCGCCGTCCGCGTGGCCCTCAACGAGGTGGTCGGCCACCGCAACGACGTGTCGGACACCCCCCTGCGTGCCGTCGCGAGGGCCGTGCACGAGCTCGGCTCCGGGCTGGACCTGCTCGAGGCCGACCGGTTCACCGACGGGCGCATCGCGGCCTTCATCAGTCCCAGCCCCGCGGCATACCTCGAGGGCCACCTGGCCGGCGTCGTCACCGCCGGCCTGCAGGCCCTCGCCGACGCGCTCGACCCGACCCACGCCGTCGTCACCGTCGCCCCGGTCGCCCTGGGCGTCCGGCGGATCACGTTCGGGTCGGTCACGCAGATCCACCTCGACCTCGACTCCACGACACCGTCGCTGACGATCGGCGGCGACGTCACGCTGCGCGACCGCGACGCCCACCTCATCGGCCACATCGCCCTCGAGGGCCTCACGCTCTCGCCGCAGGGGGTCCGGGTGGTCGTGCGCGCGGGGCCGTTCGCGATCCCGGCCGGGCCGGTGGTGCTCCGACCGATCGCCGTCATCCGGGCGGGCTACACCGCCGAGGACGGCTTCATCCCGGTCGTCGGTGTCGGGGTGGGCCTGGACGCCGCCGGGGCGCAGTCGGTCGAGGTCCGCTTCGGCCCGCCGACCGGCGTCGCGGTGGCTGCGGTGACCCGCGTCGCCGGCGTCGAGACGGGCGCCGTCCTGACCCCGGAGGTCGTGGCGCTGCGGGTCCTGGGGGTCGCCGTGGACCTTGCCGCCAGTGTGCTCACCGAGCAGCTCGGCACCGTCGTCACGGACCGGGCCACCGGCATGCTGCAGGGCGTCGTGTTCACCGGCGGCGGACGCCAGATCGACACCACGCTGTTCGGCGACTTCGAGCACCCGGAGCGGCTGCTCCACCGCCTCGAGGTCCTCCTGTGGAACTGCGCCACGGACCCCGGCCACGGCGTGAACCCGGTGCGTCCGCTCGGCGTGACCATCGACGGGGCGGTGAAGATCTCGCTCGCCAGCGAGGACCTCGGAGGCGGCCAGAAGCAGATCGGGCTGAACGTCACCCCAGTGGGCGACTTCGCCTTCCCGACCTCGGGGGTCAACGTCGTCCTGCGGGCCGACGCGTCGTGGATCGACGACGACGTCCTGCCCGGCCTGTCGATCTTCGTCCTCAAGGGCACCGGGGTCGACGACCTCGTGATCTCGCCCGCCTTCACCGTCGCCGGCGTCGGCGTCCGGATCACCAAGCCCGCCGGGCCGCTGCTCGAGCTGGGCTCGATTGCCCTCGACGGCATCGGCCTGTCGATCTATGCCGCCGTCAACCCGCTCGGCGTCGGCGGCGGGGCCCAGATCGAGCTGGTCGGGCTCGCGGTCGCCCCCGGTGGTGGCGGCGACAACGGCGTCGCGAACAACATCATGAACGACGTCGGGTCGTCGAGCCAGAACAACCGACCCAACTTCAGCCCCGCCCTGTCGGTCCAGCGACAGCCTGGTCCGGGGCAGCAGGTCAAGGTCGGGCTGCGCGCCGGCGAGCCGCCAGGTCCGTGGTGGCTGGTCATCCAGCGACAGCTGGGGCCGCTCTACGTCGACCGGATCGGGCTGGGCGTCGTCGAGTCGGGTGGCCGGGTCACCGAGATCTCGCTGCTGTTCTCCGGGCAGCTGTCCATCTTCGGCCTCACCGCGGCGGTCGACCGGTTGTCGATCACCTGGCACGGCGGCGACGTCCTGTCGATCTCGAGCTGGTCGGTCGACCTCATGGGCCTGGCCGTGTCCGCCGACTTCTCAGGGCTGGCGATCGCGGGCGGCCTGCTCAAGACCGTCGACGGCGACACCACGTCCTACGTCGGCATGCTCATGGGACGGTTCGCCGCGTACGGGCTGTCGGTCTTCGGCGGCTACTCCGACGACGGGCACGGCCACGCCAGCTTCTTCATCTTCGGCGCGATCAACGGACCGATCGGCGGCCCGCCGGCCTTCTTCCTCACGGGCCTCGGCGGCGGCCTGGGCATCAACCGCGGGCTGGTCATCCCGCAGGACATCTCCCGGTTCGGCGAGTTCCCCTTCATCCAGGCGCTCGACCCGGCCGCCTCGCCCCCGGCGAACCCGATGGACGAGCTGCACCGGCTCTCCATCTACTTCCCCCACCAGATGGGCAACTTCTGGTTCGCGGCGGGTGTCTCGTTCACCTGCTTCAGCCTCATCGACGGCATCGCGGTCGTCGCCGTGTCCTTCGGCAACGGGCTGAACATCGACCTGCTCGGGCTGGCCCGGATGGCCCTGCCGCGGCCCCAGGCGGCCATCGTCTCCATCGAGCTGGCGCTGCTGGTGCACTTCTCGACGAGCGAGGGCGTCTTCCTCATGAAGGCCCAGCTCACCGACAACTCCTGGCTGCTGTACCGCGACGTCCGGCTCACCGGCGGGTTCGCCTTCGCCCTCTGGTGGAAGGGACCGCTGGCCGGGCAGTTCGTCGTGACGATGGGCGGCTACCACCCCAGCTTCCACCGCGACGGCTACCCCGTGGTGCCGCGACTCGGCATCGTCTGGCAGATCAGCAGCGTGCTCGTCATCAAGGGCGAGTCCTACTTCGCGCTGACGTCCGAGGCGCTCATGGCCGGCATCAAGGTCGTCGTCTCCCTCGACCTGGGCTGGGTCTGGGCGCGGGTGGAGTTCGGGGCCGACGGCATCGTCTACTTCGACCCGTTCTGGTTCGAGGTCAGCGCCTACGCCCGGATCTCGGCCGGGATCCACATCGACCTCGGCTGGTTCGGGACGATCAGCTTCAGCATCACCCTCGGCGCGAGCATCAAGGTCTGGGGCCCCGACTTCGCCGGGCGCGCCGAGTTCGAGATCGGGCCGTGCACGGTCCCGATCGAGTTCGGTGGCTCCAAGGCGCTGCCCCCACCCATGCCGTGGAACGCGTTCGTCGCGAAGTACCTCGAGGCGTCGGGGAACGCCGCCCGCACCCTGTCGGCCATCACCGGCAAGGGCACGCTGCCCACAGCCGCAGCCAGCCAGCCGGGCGCACCGTCGTCCGACGGCACGCCCGGGCTGCCCTTCCGGGTGTTCGCCGAGTTCGAGCTGACCATCACGACGAGTGCGCCCGCGACGGCCTTCGCCTTCGGGGCCACCACGCACCAGGTGCCCATCGTCCGTGCCGGCCAGCCGACCCGCCTCGGCCTGTCGCCGATGCAGGCCCACGACCTCACCTCGACGGTCGCCGTCCAGCTCTTCGCGCTGGACCCGGTGACCGGCGTCGCCACGCCGGACGCGCGGCTGTCCAAGCTGGTCACGGGGTTCAACTCGAGCCCCACCAGCCCGCGCTCGGGCACCGACTTCTACCCCGTCGGCGTGTGGGGGCCGCCGGGCGCCGACGTGCCGAACAAGCCGCTCCCGCAGGGCGACGTCGTCCAAGCCGGCAAGCTCGTCGTCCTGGTCGCGGGCATCGAGGGCGCCGCCGTCGGGCCGCAGATCGACTACCGCCAGGTCAAGGCGCGGCCCGAGGACCGGCGGCCCCTGCCGCTCACCGCCAAGGGCACCGACCGCAAGCAGTTCCTCAACGTCGCCAAGGCCCTGGACGACGAGCCGGTCAAGGCTGTCGCCTCGGCCGACGACGCCTTGGCCCTGGCTGCTGCCCGCCTCTTCATCGAGCGCGAGGGGCTGCCACGCGGCGGGCACAGCGCAGTGGCCCGCGCGGCATACCGGCTCGACCACAGCGCACCACCGCTGTTCGGCACCCTGACCGACGGACTGGCCCCCGTCAACGCCGACAAGGGAACTCGCACCGAACTCGACCCGCCGACCGCACCCGCGCAGCGCGACCCACGGCGTCCCTTCGTCGCCGGCCACCTCACCTCGGGCGTCGGGGCCGTCATCCGCGCCACGGGGACGACCGTGGCCGACGGACGGCTCAAGCGCCGCCCGGCCCCGACGATCGAGTCGGTCCACGGGCGGATGGCCCTGCACCTGCCCGTATCGCTGACGCTCGGCGCCCCGCCGTCGGTCGCGACCGGTGGCACGGTGCTCGCGTCGGGGTCCGTGCCCCGCACCGATGCGGTCGGGTCGATGCGCTCGTATGCTGCGGGGCCGCTCGGCACCCCGGGCCTGCAGTCCCTCGTCGGTGGGCTCGGTGCGAAGGCGCCTCGCGCCTCGACCCGCCGCCGGTCGGCCGCTGCCCGGGCGGAGGAGGCGGCGTCGCTCCTGCGCAGCGGCGACGTGGTCGCCCTCCAGTGTCCCGACGCGGCCTTCGACGTCGACGACACCCGCCGCCCGCGCCTCACGGTCACCGGCAAGGCCCGGGTCACCGTCCTGCAGGGTCGCAGCGTCCTGTTCGACGACGACGTCCTCGACACGACCGTCGACATCCCGGCAGGGGCCACGCACATCGGCCTGCACGCGGACGGCGACGCCGACGCCTCGGACGGGCTGTCGGGCTGGCACGAGGGGACCCGGGTGGCCCGCCTGGGCAGCCAGACCGCGCTCGCCGCCGGCTGCGTCGTGTCGTCCGCCGCGAGTGGCGGCACCGGGCTGCTCCAGTGGGACAGCGCCGGATCCGTCGCCCACGAGGCGCCCGAGGTGACGACCCGGTTCAGCAGGCCCGTCCACACGGTCGCCGTCGCACTGACCGGCACCACCCCCTCGACCCTCGACCCGACCGAGCTGCGCCTCGTCGGGGGCCGCGTGGCGACCGACCGGACCGGCGCCGAGCGACCGCCCCAGGCGGTCTCCCTCGGCGCGACCAGCGTGCTCGTGTATGCCGTCGTGCCCGACAAGGACGCCACGTCGATGTCCGTCGTGGTCACCGCCGGGTCGGCCTGGGTCGTCTCCGGGGTGGTCGGCTCCGACCTGCCGCCCGACGAGCTGGCCGCCGTCCTGGCCGCCCGCGGGCTGGCGGCAGCCACGGCCAAGGTGCTCGCCGTCGCCGGCCCCGGGTGCCAGGTCAGCTGGGCCGCCCCCGGCAGGACGCCGCCCCGCGGAGCCAAGCGGCCACGGGCCGCCGCGTCCCGTCCGAGCCCGCGCCGTCCGAAGAAGGAGGCCACGCCATGACGATGCAACCGGGCCACTTCCAGCTCTACACGAAGTTCTCGCCGGCGCTCACCGCAGGCAACTACAAGTTCACGACCAACCAGAACCTCGCGGCGGTCGGCAAGGACGGGGCCCTGGGTGCGAGCGACCTGCCCGTCGCCCGGCTGGACACCCACGTCACCGTCACGTCACCGCGCTACCTCCTGCCACCGGACCAGGCCCTGTCGACCTACCCGCCGGCCAACACCGAAGGGGCGTACGGCTCGCGGCTGCCCCAGGTGGTCATCAAGCGGCGCACCCTGCCCTGGGAGCGCGCCGTCGCGGGGGCTCCGGCCGGCACCCCGTGGCTGGCGCTCGTGGTCTTCGCGGAGGGCGAGGCCGAGGTGCTCACCAACGTCGACGTGGCCCAGTGCGTCACGTCCGGTGTCACCCTCCCAGGAGCGCCGGACGTCGCCAAGGGCTCGTGCCTGTCGATCCGCAAGTCGATGGTCGACACGATCATGCCGACCCAGAAGGACGTGCCGCTGCTCGTCCACGGCCGCCAGGTCGACCTCGACGACACCGAGCTGATGATGGGCGACGACGACGGCTACCTCGCGGTCGTCATCGCCAACCGGCTGCCGCTGGCCGTGAAGGACTCCGAGGGCAAGGAGGTCCCGGTCAAGTACCACGCCTGCCTGGTCAACCTCGAGGGCCAGTTCGACCAGCTGCTGCCGCAGGCGCCGCCGCACCAGCGGTTCACCGACCACCTGGTGCTGCAGACGGGCTACTTCCAGTACACCCAGGCGGCCTACGACCAGAAGCTCATGGGGATGTCGACGAGCGCGACCAAGGTCGGGCTGCCCGCCCACGCCGAGGCCCTCGACGACCCCGACGGCCTCGACGGGGGTGTCGGCCCCGCCGCGGACCCGGCGGCCGACCCGGCAGACCCCGCCCCGCGGGCGGCGGCAGACCCCGCGCCGCGGGCGGCCACCGTCGCGACGTACT
>NZ_JBFUEO010000072.1:0-6733 GCF_056403935.1 Pedococcus sp. P2_E4
CGCGAGCGGCGCGTGCTCGCGGCCGTCGCCGCGGCCGCGGCTGTCGTGGTTGTCGCGACGTGCGCGGGGTGCGGTGGTGGCGACGGCATCCAGGGATCGCTGCAGGGCGTGCGGGCGGGTCAGGACAAGGCCCAGCCCTTGACGGGTGGCTGGGTTGCCGTGCTGACGCAGGACCAGGTGGCAGCCTTCCTCGCCGCAGCGGGCACGGACCAGCCAGCGCCCGAGGGGCTGCCCTATCTCAACGCGCGTGTCCGGCACGAAGGCGTCACGGAGGTCGGCGGCTCCTTGGCGCCGGTCGACGGCAAGGGCCGGTTCACCACCGTGGCCCGGGGCGCCCAGGTGCTGTGCGTGCTGCGCGAGGTCCCCGACCAGCCGGACCGCCTCCGGGGGTGCGTGTCACTGACCCTGCCCGACCACGGTGGCCTCACGCTGACCGTGCGGGCCGACCGGCTCGACAGCGCCCTCGACGGCTGAGCGCCGGGGACCTCGGCGGCCCGCCGAAGTGTGTGGCGCGCGGACGCGCCGCCGCGCCATACCGTCGTCAGACCGCCGCGAGGTCGCGGGCGACCAGCTCGGCGACCTGGACCATGTTGAGGGCCGCACCCTTGCGCAGGTTGTCGCCGCAGATGAAGAAGTCGAGGGTGTTCGGGAAGTCCAGCGCCTGGCGCAGCCGTCCGGCGAAGCGCGGGTCCGACCCCACGGTGTCCGACGGGGTCGGGAACTCCAGGCTCTCGGGGTCGTCGAGCACGACGACGGCCGGGGCCTCCACCAGTGCCTGGCGCGCCTGGTCGACGTCGATCCGCTTGGCGAAGGTCGCGTGGACGGCCACGGAGTGCGTCGTCACGACAGGCACCCGCACGCACGTCGCCGAGACCCGCAGGTCGGGAAGGCCGAGCACCTTGCGGGTCTCGTTGCGGATCTTGAGCTCCTCGGTGGTCCACCCGTCCTCGGCCGCGGCCCCGATCCACGGGACGACGTTGAGGGCCAAGGGCGCCGGGAACGGGGACTCCGCCCCGAGCTCGTGCTCGATGAGCCGGCGCACGTCACCGGGCTGGTGGCCGAGCTCGCGGTGCCCGGCGACGACCTCGAGCTCGTCGTAGAGCCGGTTCATCCCGACCCGACCGGCGCCGGAGGCCGCCTGGTAGGACGCCACGACGAGCTCGGTGAGCTCCCAGCCGGCGTGGAGCACGCCCAGCGCGTCGATCATGGTGAGGGTCGTCGCACCGGGGTTGGCGATGATGCCCCGGGGCCGGTGCCGGATCTGGGCGGGGTTGACCTCGGGGACCACGAGGGGCACGTCCGGGTCGCTGCGCAGCGCCGAGCTGTTGTCGATGACGACGGCGCCGCGGGCCGCCGCGATCGGCGCCCACACCGCGGCAACAGGGGCGGGCAGATCCACCAGGGCGATGTCGACACCGTCGAAGAACTCGGGGCTCAGCTCCTTGACCACGACCTCGCGACCGCACACCGCGAGCACCGTCCCGGCATCCTCGGCCGCCGCGGTCGCCCGGATCTCGCCCCACACGTCGGCACGCATGCCCAGCACCTGCTGGGTGACGCGGCCCACGGCTCCCGTCGCGCCGACCAGGGCCAGAGTGGGCCGGGGTCCGCGTGACGCGAGGGAGGTCACCGCCCGCTGCCTCCGTAGACCACGGCTTCGCCTTCCGTGGAGTCGAGGCCGAACGCGGTGTGCACGGCACGGACCGCCTCGTCCAGCACCTCGGCGCGCGTCACGACCGAGATCCGGATCTCGGAGGTGGAGATCATCTCGATGTTGACCCCGGTGTCGGCGAGCGCCTTGAAGAAGGTGGCCGAGACGCCGGGGTGCGAACGCATGCCGGCACCGACCAGCGACAGCTTGCCGATCTGGTCGTCGTACTGGATCGAGGCGAACCCGACCGCTTCCTGGACCTTGCGCAGCGCGTGCACGCCGGTCTGGCCGTCGGCCTTGGGGCACGTGAACGAGATGTCCGTGAGTCCGGTCTCGGTGGCGGAGACGTTCTGGACGATCATGTCGATGTTGATCTCGGCGTCGGCGCAGGTCTGGAAGATCGCGGCGGCCTTGCCGGGGTGGTCCGGCACGCCGACGACGGTGATCTTGGCTTCGCTGCGGTCATGCGCGACACCGGCGATGATCGGGGCTTCCACGGCGTCTCCTTCGAGGGGCTTGTCACTGACGATGGTGCCCTCCTTCGCTGAGAAGGAGCTGCGGACATGGATGGGGATGTCGAACCGACGGGCGTACTCGACGCTGCGCAGGTGCAGCACCTTGGACCCCGAGGCGGCGAGCTCGAGCATCTCCTCGTTGGAGATGCGGTGGATCTTCCTGGCTGACGGGACGATGCGCGGGTCGGCAGTGAACACGCCGTCGACGTCGGTGTAGATCTCGCACACGTCGGCGTTGAGCGCGGCGGCCAGCGCGACGGCCGTGGTGTCGGTGCCGCCGCGGCCCAAGGTGGTGATCTCCTTGGTGTCCTGGCTGACGCCCTGGAAGCCGGCGACGATGACGATGTGGCCCTTGTCGAGCGCGTCGGTCACGCGGCCGGGGGTGACGTCGATGATCCGGGCCTTGCCGTGGGTGGAGTCGGTGATGACGCCGGCCTGGCTGCCCGTGAACGACCGCACGGTGTAGCCGAGGTCGGCGATGGCCATCGCCACCAGGGCCATCGAGATCCGCTCACCGGCGGTCAGCAGCATGTCCATCTCGCGGGGCGGCGGCTGCGGGCTCACCTCGTTGGCCAGGTCGAGCAGCTCGTCGGTGCTGTCGCCCATGGCCGAGACCGCGACGCAGACGTCGTTGCCGGCCTTCTTGGCCTCGGCGATGCGGCGCGCGACGCGCTTGATGCTCGCGGCGTCGGCGAGCGAGGAGCCGCCGTACTTCTGGACGACGATGGGCACGGTGCTTCTCCTGGAGACCACTGCGGGCAGGTGCGGGTGGGGCGGAGCGGCCAGTCTATCCGCGGTCCTCATCGTGGGACCGCGGTGTCGTATGCCGGACGCGGGGGACGCGGGGGACGCGCGGGTGAGTACGAAAGCGGACGTGGTGGGTGAGGCGCGCCGCTAGCCTTCGCGCATGAGCATCGAGGTCCAGGGGGTGCGGCGAGCTTTCGGGGACGTGCTCGCCGTGGACAGCATCAGCCTCACAGCACAGCCCGGTGAGGTCACCGCGCTGATCGGCCCCAACGGTTCGGGCAAGACGACGCTGCTGCTGATGCTGGCGACGCTGCTGGTGCCGGACCAGGGCAGCATCCGCCTCGACGGGCTGGACCCGGTGAGCCAGCCCACGGAGGTCCGGGCCAGGATCGGCTGGATGCCCGACGGCTTCGGCACGTGGGATGCACTCACGGTGCGCGAGGTCCTGCTGACCATCGCCGCCGCATACCGAATGGCACCGGACCGGGCACGGGCCCGGACCGACGAGCTCCTGCACACCGTGCACCTCGAGGACCTCGCGGACCGGCGCGCACGGGTCCTGTCGCGCGGCCAGAAGCAGCGCCTCGGCCTGGCTCGCGCCCTGATCAACGACCCCAGCGTGCTCCTGCTCGACGAGCCGGCGTCCGGACTCGACCCGCGCAGCCGCATCGAGCTGCGGGACGTGCTGAGATCCCTTGCGGCACAAGGCAAGACGGTCCTCGTCAGCAGCCACATCCTGACCGAGCTCCAGGAGGTCGCCGACCGGGCCGTCATCGTCGCCCGGGGCCGCACCCTCGAGACCCAGACCCTCGACGCCGACTTCGTTGGGACCGGACCGGGCGCCTGGCGCATCGACAGCCTCGACCCGGATCTCCTTGCTGCCTGGCTCGAGGAACGCCACGTGCCCACCCGGAAGTCCGGTGGCGGCCTGACGGAGGTCGAGGTGGCGGGCGAGGAGAACGCTGCGCGCCTGCTCGCCGACCTCGTGGCCGACGGCATCCGGGTCACGGCCTTCACCCCCAGCCAGGGCGCCCTCGAGTCCGCCTACCTCGCAGCGACGGAGGACCGGCGATGAGCTGGCACGGCATCCGCACGGTGGCCACCCTCGAGCTGCGGCAGCGCACCCGCACGTCGCGGTGGCCGGTCGTCCTGCTCATCTGGGTCTTCGTCGTGATGGCGGTGAGCTTCCTCGCCTTCTATGCCACGAGTGACCCGGACCTGCGCTCGGGCGAGTCGATGTACGACATCGTCATCTTCTTCGTCCTCGGGCTGGCCATGCTCATCGTGCCGTCCCTCACCGCGACCTCGGTCAACGGCGACCGCGAGCACGGGGTCCTGGCCACCCTCCAGACGACGCTGCTCACCGCCTGGGACCTCGCACTCGGCAAGCTGCTCGCCGCCTGGGTGACGGCGCTGACGTTCCTCGTGACCGCCCTGCCGTTCCTTGCGTGGGCCTGGTTCATCGGCAGCATCTCGTGGAGCCGCATCCTGCTGTCGCTGGCGGTCCTCATCCTGGTGCTGGCGGTGATCTGCGCGGTGGGACTGATGTTCTCGACGCTGACCGCCCGGCCCGTCGCCTCCGCGGTGCTGACCTACCTGACGATGGGCGCGCTCGTGTTCGGCACGACGATCGCCTTCGGGCTGAGCGCCTTCCTCGTGACCTCGGAGGAGGACGTCGCGGTCTACGGGATCCCCGACTCGTTCTACGAGCGGAGCATCGCGTTCGACCCCAACGACCCGAGCCTCACTCCTGAACAGCAGGAGGAGCTCCTCAAGCAGAACCAGCAACCGACCAAGGCCGACTGCGTCGAGTTCACCCGGCGCACCAGCGTGGCGCACACCGAGCGGATCTGGTGGCTCCTGCCGCTCAACCCCTTCGTCGTCGTCGCCGACGCCGCCCCCTCCCAGCCGCGAGACAGCCGCGACGAGATGTATGCCGCCGGCTTCACCCCCATGCGCTGGATCAGCGGGGGCGCGCGGATGGCCAGGAACGGGCCGTCCGACGGACGCCAGGACGAGTGCGCCATGCAGACCGCGACCGGGCCTGACGACATGGCGTACGAGGACCCGATGACCGAGGCCCTCAAGACGGCCCCGGTCTGGCCGGTCGGGCTGGCCTTCCTGATGGTCGCCGGCGCGGCCTCAGCGGTCGTCGCCGGCCGTCGGCTGCACACGCCGATCAGGCGGCTGCCGAACGGCACCCGGATCGCCTAACGGCTGGCCGCCGGGCTGTTGCGGGCTCAGGGGTGGAGCGGACTCAGGGGTGGAGGGCGTCGAACTCGGCGTCCGACACGACCTCCTGGTCGGCGTCGAGCCGGATGTGGCCGAGCAGCGACTGGAGGACGCGCAGCGCGGACGCTGCTCGCTCACCCCAGTCGGACAGGTAGCTGAACTGCCACCACCACAGCGCCTCGGACAGCCGTCCTGCGTCGTAGTGGCGCAGACCGTGGGCGAGGGCGCTGGCCACGACCGTGACGTCGTTGGACACCGACCCTGTGGTGAGCTCGGTCGAGGTGACCGGGTCGACGAGGTCGGCGTACTCGTCGAGGCCCTCGAACAGGTTGGCGACGCCTGTGCGCAGCGGGTCGAGTTCGGCGTCGACGGTGTCGGCCTCGAATCGCTCGGCCGGCACGATGTCCTCGATCGCGCCGAGGCGGGCCCCCATCACCAGCACCTGCGACAACGCGAGCAGCGTCATGGGGATCGCCGCGTCCGGCGCGGAGCCGGAGGCCACCTCGGTGACGGTCGCGAGGTAGGCGCGGGCGTCGATGGCGGACTCCTCCGCCAGCAAGCGCAGGTCGTCAGACATCGAGCAGTCTCCGTCCTTCGAACGCCCGCCCGAGGGTCACCTCGTCGGCGTACTCCAAGTCGCCACCGACCGGGAGGCCGGAGGCCAGGCGGGTGACCTTGAGCCCCATCGGCCGCAGGAACCGCGCAAGATAGCTGGCCGTGGCCTCGCCCTCGAGGTTGGGATCCGTGGCGATGATGATCTCGGTGACCTCACCCGATGCCAACCGTGTCATGAGTTCCTTGATGCGCAAGTCGTCCGGGCCGACGCCGTCGATCGGGCTGATGGCACCACCGAGCACGTGGTAGCGGCCCCGGAACTCACGGGTGCGCTCGATGGCCACGACGTCCTTGGGCTCCTCGACGACACAGATCGCCGTGCCGTCGCGGCGGGGGTCGGCACAGATCCGGCACTGCTCACCCTCGGCGACGTTGCCGCACGTCGCGCAGAACCGCACCTTGGCCTTGACCTCGGTGATCGAGTCGACCAGCCGCGTGACGTCGACGGCATCGGACTGGAGCAGGTGGAAGGCGATCCGCTGGGCACTCTTGGGACCGACGCCGGGCAGTCGGCCGAGCTCGTCGATCAGGTCCTGGACCACGCCTTCATACACAGCATCGAGCCTATGCCCTGCGGCCGCCGCCAGCCCCCAGGCCCGGGCTGGGCAGCGTCTTGAAGTCGAGCCGGCCTCTCGTTTGCGGCTGTCAGTGGGGTCTGGTCTGATAGGTGCTGGGAGCTCCGTGTCTGCCTGGATGCACGCGAATTCCGTTGCCACCATTGAGGATTGGACTTTGTATTCGAACACGTGTTCGAGTAGTGTTGGGTCATGGCAGCAGTCGCGACCCTCGCACCCGCCCCCACCGGGACGGACCACCTGCTGCGCCAGCTGCACACCCTGCTCGACCGCGCCGACACCTCCGACGTGGTCGGCGCACCCGCCGCCGCCAGCGCGCTGCACCAGGTCGACCGCCTCATCGCCCGCGTCCAGGCGGTGCGCCTGGCGCTGCTCGCCGAGGCCGACCGGTGCCAGGT
>NZ_JBFUEO010000073.1:0-6277 GCF_056403935.1 Pedococcus sp. P2_E4
GGCGAGCACGTGCCGCCCGCGGGGCGGCCGCCGGGCGGGGTCGGGTGGGGTCCAGGTCATGGGGCGACATCCTCGCGCACGCAGTCCGGAGCGGGCGCTCGGGAGGGCCGTTCGATCACGGCTATGTGACGAAACGCGTCATCCGCGTGTCGCTTGACATGTGACCCGTGTGACTGGTGTGACGATTGTGACTCGGGATCACCACGCCAGCCAGGGGGCGCACCATGCGGGACGAGGACCTCACACCCACACAGCTGTGGCGCAAGCACCGGCTGCGCCAGGCCATGCTGTTCGTCACCATCCCCGGAGTCCTGCTGGGCACCGCAAGCATCACGGCGGCATACTCCAGCGGCTGGATGACCCCCGCGCCGCCCAAGCCGTCCTGCCAGCCCGAGGTCGTCCCGGCCCCGGCGCGCGGCTCCTTCACGGTCAACGTCAGGAACGCCACGGGTCGCGACGGCGTCGCCGGCCAGGTGGCCGCGGGGCTGGGCAAGCGCACGTTCACCGTGGGCTCGATCAGCAACGCCCCGGACTCGTGGTACGTGACCGCTCCGGCGGTCGTCCACCACGGACCGAGGGGGCTGGACCAGGCGCTGCTCACGGCCTCGCAGATCCCCGGCGCCAAGCTGTTCCAGGACGTGCGTCCCGGCACCGACGTCGACGTCGTCGTGGGCCTGGCGTTCAAGGAGATGACCCCGATCCCGCCGCGGCTCAAGCCGATCCCGTCCGAGGTCGGCGTCAACGTCTACAACACGACCTACAAGACCGGGCTGGCCAAAGTCGTCGCCGACCAGGTCAAGGCGCGCGGCTTCAAGGTGAAGGAGGTCTCCAACGACCCCCTGCGCACGATGCAGATGGGGGTCGCCGTCATCCGGTACGGCGAGGAGGGCGACCTCGCAGCCGCGCTGCTCAAGGGCCACCTGCCCGCGGCGGAGCTGCGCAAGGACACCCGGGCCGGCACCACCGTCGACCTGGTGCTCGGCAACGAGTTCACGGCTCTGGCAGACCTCGCGGACGTCCCGCGACTGCCGGTGCGGCCCAAGCCGGAAAAGCCCACGGTGGCGCGTCCCTGCACCGACTGAGGCTGGCTCACCGGGGTGTTTGGAGGCTCTTCGGGGTCATCACCCCGACAACGCTCCAAAGACCCGGGCGGGAGGCGGTCACCGGCGGCCGCCCCGCCGCGGGGAGCCCCGTCATACCCGTCGGAGGTTGGCGCATCCGCGCCAGGCTTGGCACAGTGGTGCGGCGATGCACTCCTCTCGCCGCGGCTCCTCCCCCCGAGCGCACGTCGCCCTGGCCGCGGTCCTGACCGCGGCCCTGTGCCTGCCGGCCGCCTGCGCGGGCGACGAGCTGACCTCCGCCCCCACGCCCAGCACGGCCGTCGCCACGTCCACGACCACCACGGAGGCAGCCACGACCACGGCCGCCCCGACGACGACCACGAGGACCACGACAGCCGCGCCGAAGACCCCTGCCGCCACCCGGCGCGCGACCCCCACGACGTCGGCCACGCCCACGAGGCTCGCCCCGGTCCCGCGGGCGGGTGCCGAGCCCACGGTGCGCTTCCCGGTCAACGAGGCTGCGGTCGGGCGCGGCGCCAACGCGTCGGTCGGCCCCGTCCCGGACGCGCTGTGGTCGCGCATGGTCGGGTACTCGTGGACGTCCGGCTGCCCCGTCGGGCGGTCGTCGCTGCGGCTGGTCCGGGTCAACTTCTGGGGCTTCGACGGGAAGCGGTCGCGGGGTGGCGTCGTCGTCAACGCCTCGATCGCGTCGCGGACCGCGGCGGCCTTCGCCCGGCTCCACGACCTGCAGTTCCGGATCCGCCAGATGAAGCCGATGGACTCGTCGTGGGGCAAGAACCCCAAGGGTCCCGGTGCCAACGACTACGCGGCGATGGAGGCCGACAACACCTCGGCGTTCAACTGCCGCTACGTCGGCGGTGAGGAGGCGAGCAGGGTCTACAGCAAGCACGCCTACGGCACGGCGATCGACGTCAACGATTTCGAGAACCCGTACGTCGCCAGCAACGGCACYGTCTACCCCGACAGCTACTGGCTGAGGCGGCGGGGCCCGGCCCCGGGCGTGTTCTCCTCGAGCAGCAGTGCCGCGGTGCGCGCCTTCACCAGCCAGGGGCTGCGGTGGGGTGGTCTCTGGTCGGCTCCCGACTACCAGCACTTCGACCGATGAGCCGCTGCGTGCGGCGGTATGCCGCGCTGCTGGGTCTCGTGGTCGTCACCGGTTGTGGGGGTGGCGAGGTCGCCGCGCCACCGGCCACGTCCGGCACCGCGACGAGCAGCGCGACGACCGCCCCGACCAGGACCACCGCCCCGACCGCGACCACGACGCCGAAGCCGACGACCAGCAAGCCGACCACCAGCAAGCGCCCGGCGACGAGCACGCGGACGGCGGCCCGCGCGACGCGCCCGCCCGCCCCCGCCAAGCCGACCTGCACCGTCCCCTCGGGGGTCACGGCCCGCCAGGTGGTCGTGGTGCGGTCCAGCGGCTCGTCCGCGACCGTCCGGGCCTGCCGGCGTAGCGCGTCGGGTTACCAGCTCGAGCTCGGCCCCTACTCCGGCCACGTCGGGGTCAACGGGGTGTCCTGGTCCAAGCGCGAGGGCGACGGGGCCACCCCCGGCGGCACGTATCCGCTGCGCGGCGGCTTCGGCGCCAGGGCCAACCCCGGCCTGGCTCAGGGCTGGTTCCGGGTGGACGCGAACGACGTGTGGGTCGACGACAGCGCCTCCGGCCTCTACAACACCCACCAGCGCAAGCCGGCCGGCGGACGGTGGACGAGCGCCGAGAACCTGCTGAACACACCGGCCTACAGCTACGCCCAGGTGATCGGTTACAACGAGGCGCGGACCCCCGGCAAGGGCTCGGCGATCTTCCTCCACGTCGACAAGGGCGGCGGCACCGCCGGGTGCGTCTCGCTCCCGACCTCGGCGCTGCTCGCGGTGATGCGGTGGGAGCGCGCGGGGGCAGTGATCTCGATCCGCTGAGACCGCTCTGGCCGCCACCCCCGCGAGTTGGCAGAGTGGGCGCATGCGAACCGTTGCCATGTTGACCGCAGGCGGGCTGGCCCCGTGCCTGTCCTCCGCCGTCGGAGGACTCATCGAGCGCTACTCGGAGGTGGCGCCGGACGTCCGGATCATCGCCTACCGCAACGGGTATGCCGGGTTGCTGACCGGCGACTCCGTCGAGGTCACCGACGAGGTGCGTGCCTCCGCTCACCTCCTGCACCGGTTCGGGGGCAGTCCGATCGGCAACAGCAGGGTCAAGCTCACCAACGTCAAGGACTGCGTCAGGCGGGGCCTGGTCCAGGAGGGCCAGAACCCGCTGCACGTCGCCGCCGAGCAGCTGACCCGCGACGGGGTCGACGTCCTGCACACCATCGGTGGCGACGACACCAACGGCACCGCGGCCGACCTCGCGGCTTACCTGCACGGCAACGGCTACGAGCTCACCGTCGTGGGGCTGCCCAAGACGATCGACAACGACGTCGTGCCGATCCGCCAGTCGCTCGGCGCGTGGACTGCCGCCGAGCAGGGCGCGCTGTTCGCGCGCAACGTGATCGCCGAGCACTCCTCGAACCCGCGGATGCTCATCGTCCACGAGGTCATGGGTCGCAACTGCGGATGGCTCACCGCCGCGACGGCCCGGGCCCATCACGACTGGGTGCGCGGCACGGAGTTCGCCGGCTGGCTCGAGAACTCCCCCGAGCGATGGGACGTGCACGGCGTCTTCGTGCCCGAGCGTCCCCTCGACATCGCCCAGGAGGCGACCCGGCTGCGCGCGATCATGGACGAGTCCGACGGGGTCAACCTCTTCATCTCCGAGGGTGCGGGCGTCGCCGAGATCGTGGCTGCCATGGAGGAGGCGGGGCAGGACGTCCCGCGCGATCCCTTCGGCCACGTCCAGCTCGACAAGGTCAACCCGGGCGCCTGGTTCGCCAAGCAGTTCGCCGAGCAGCTGGGCGCCGACAAGGTGCTGGTCCAGAAGAGCGGCTACTACGCGAGGTCCGCGGCGGCCAACGACGCCGACCTCGCCCTCATCAAGGACTGCACCACGTATGCCGTGGACGCGGCCCTGCGGGGCGAGTCCGGCGTGGTGGGTCACGACGAGGAACGCGGGGACCAGCTGCGCGCCGTCGAGTTCCCGCGGATCAAGGGCGGCAAGGCCTTCGACCCCACAGCCCCGTGGTTCACGGCCCTGCTTGCCGACCTCGGCCAGTCGTAGCAGGGTCGGTGGCATGACGCCGACCTCAGCCACACCCCCCGGGGCGAGCACCGCGGCATACCGCCGGGCGCGGGACACGCTCGTGGCCCTGACCGGACAGCACGACCGGGCCGTGGCCGAGTTCCGCTGGCCCGACGTGGGGGAGCGCTTCAACTGGGCCGTGGACTGGTTCGACGTCATCGCCCGGGGCAACGACACCACCGCCCTGTGGATCGTCGAGGAGGACGGCGCGGAGCGGCGCCTGTCGTTCGACGAGATGGCGACCCGGTCGGACCAGGTCGCCGTATGGCTGACGGATCTCGGTGTGACGCAAGGGGATCGGGTCCTGCTGATGCTGGGCAACCAGGTCGAGCTGTGGGAGACGATGCTCGCCGTCGCCAAGATCGGCGCCGTCATCATGCCGACCACGGCGGCCCTCGGCCCCGGCGACCTGCAGGACCGGGTGGACCGCGGCGGGGCACGCGTCGTGGTCGCCAATACCGCCGACACGGCCAAGTTCGAGGAGGTCACGGGCGACTACCGACGGATCTGCGTGGGCGAGGTCGCGGGTTGGGAGCGCTACGCGGACTCGGCCGGTGTCGAGGCCCGCGCGTTCGAGACGACGACCGCGGCGACCGACCCGCTGCTGCTCTACTTCACGTCCGGGACGACGAGCAGGCCCAAGCTGGTCGAGCACACCCAGGTGTCCTATCCCGTCGGGCACCTCTCGACGATGTACTGGATCGGCGCCCGACCCGGTGACGTGCACCTCGCGATCAGCTCTCCCGGATGGGCCAAGCACGCGTGGTCGTGCTTCTTCGCACCGTGGATCGCCGAGGCGACGATCTTCGTCTACAACTACGCGCGGTTCGACGCCGCGGCCCTGCTCGACCAGCTCCGCCGGGCACAGGTGACGACCTTCTGCGCGCCGCCGACGGTCTGGCGCATGCTGATCCAGGCCGACCTCAGTGGCGGCAGCGGTGCCCTGCGCGAGCTGCTCGCGGCCGGGGAGCCCCTCAACCCCGAGGTCATCAGCCAGGTCCAGCAGGCCTGGGGGCTCACGATCCGCGACGGCTACGGCCAGACCGAGACCACCCTGCAGATCGGCAACATCGCGGGCGAGCCGCTCAAGCCGGGCTCGATGGGCCGCCCGATGCCGGGTGTCCCGGTCGCCCTGGTCGACCCGCTCACCGGCACGCCCGCCGACGAGGGCGAGATCGTCCTGGACCTGTCCCAGCACCCCGTCAACCTCATGACCGGCTACCACGGCGATGCCGAGAGGCAGGCCGAGGCCACGGCGGGCGGCTGGTACCACACGGGCGACGTGGCGCAGCGCGACGGCGACGGTTACATCACCTACATCGGACGCACCGACGACGTGTTCAAGGCCAGCGACTACAAGGTGTCGCCGTTCGAGCTCGAGAGCGTGCTCATCGAGCACCCCGCCGTCGCCGAGGCGGCGGTGGTCCCCGCGCCGGACCCGACCCGGTTGGCCGTGCCCAAGGCCTACATCGCCCTGGCCGCCGGGTGGGAGCCCGACGCGCAGACCGCGGCGGCGATCTTCGAGCACGCGCGGACCCACCTCGCGCCCTACCTGCGGGTCCGCCGCCTCGAGTTCTTCGAGCTGCCCAAGACGGTCAGCGGCAAGATCCGCCGGGTGGAGCTGAGGACCCGCGAGCAGGAGGCCTTCGACCAAGGCGTCTCGCTGTCGGAGGAGTTCCGCGACGACCAGAGCACCCGGTCGACCTGACGGGTCAGGGCTGAGCGACGGAGCCCGCGGACCCGGCCTCGGCGGCGTCAGCAGCATCGGGGCTGGCGACCTCCGGCCGGGCGATCTTCGGCTCSGTGGCGATCGGCTCGGTCGGCGGCTTGCCCTGGGGCGTGTCAGCCCTGCCCGCCGACAGCGGCCTGGCGACCCGGGCCGGGTTGCCCTGGCCCAGGCCTTCGCCCTGGCCCAGGCCTTCGCCCTGGCCCTGGCCCTTGCCCTGGACCAGGTCGACGGGCTTGGTCGCCGCTGCCTCCGTGGCGGGCTCGCCGCTGGTGGACGACCCCGGGCCAGCGT
>NZ_JBFUEO010000074.1:0-6107 GCF_056403935.1 Pedococcus sp. P2_E4
GCGCCCACCACAGCCCGAGGGCCAGCCCGGTCGCGAGGAGGAGGGCCCACACCGTCACGATCGTGGACGGCCAGCCGGCTCGGCCGCCCAGGACCAGCACCGGCGCGGCCACCCCGGCCAGCACGACCTGCCCGGCCGCCCGCTCCCACGCGACCGCCCGCAGGCCGGCGCCGCGGTCGTCGACCCCCTGACCGTGGCGCAGGCCGCGGTCGACGTCGCCCAGCACCCCACCCGGCAGCGTGACGTTGAGGAACTGCGAGCGGTAGCAGGCGGCGAAGGCTGCGCGCAGCGGCAGCTCCACGCGCAGCCTCCGCGCGATGAGCTGCCACCGCCAGGCGCCACAGGCGGTCGTCACGGCGATGATGACGGCGCCTGTGGCGCCCCCCTGGACCAGGGACTCGACTGGAGTCGCGCGCATCGCGTCCAGTACCGCCTGACCCCCGAGGCGGCTCACGAGGACGACCACGATCGCGAGGCCACCCAGCGACCGCGCCCAGGCCCACCACGATGCGTTGATCCCGACCTCCGATCGCCCGTCTGCCCACGGTGCCCGTTCCCGCGGTGAATGCTGCTCGACAGCTCGGCACGGCGTCCCGCACCGCGTCGCGAACATGGCCCGTCCACCCCCCATACGGGCATTGCGACAGGGCGGTTCACCCGCCCACTGGTGGTGGGTGCGCCAGCAGGTCGAGGTGGTGGACCGTGACGCGGAGCAGACCCGCGCGGAGTTGGGCGCGCCGGCGAGTGAGGTAGGCCGATCCCGCTCCGGTGAGCTCGGGCCGCTGCTCACAGGCTGCTCCGACCCAGCCGTCGAGCCACTGGGACGTCAGCGCCGGCCTCCGCGCGTCCAGCTGCCACATGGTCGGTTCCGTGCTGACCTCGGCACCCATCGAGCGGAACAGTCGGACGGCCTCCCCGACGGCGTCGGGACCGAGCAGCGGCCGGCCGGCGACGGTCCGTCGCTGGTGGTCGTTGAAGGCGGCGGCGAACGCCCCGTCAAGGGGGTCGGCCGGGGTGAGCTCGACGAGCCCGGTGACCGAGATGGTCACGAGGGCAGGACATCCCACGCCGACGCACAGCCTGACGAGTCGCAGGAGCTCCTCCGCGGTCAACATGTCGAGCAGGGCAGAGGCGGTGACCAGGGACGCCCCCGTGAGGGCCTCGGGCCGCAGCCGGGTGACGTCGTCGACGTGCCGGGTCTCGACCGTGACGGCAGCGCCGTTGCCCGACCTCAGCGGTGGGTCGGACTCAGCGAGGCGCAGCAGGTCGGCGTCCCGGTCGTGCAGGACCCAGTGCTGCGGACCGACGAGGCCCGGGGCGAGCCATCGCCCGAGGGAGCCGGAGCCGCAGCCGAGGTCGTGCACGACCGTGACAGCACCGCCTGCGCGCGCCTGGTGGGTCGCACGAATCCTCCGGGTCAGCCGGACGGAGCGGGCGGCGGCGTCCGCTGGCTCCCGCAGTCGCAACCACCCGGGGTCCACCCGTGCCTCGCCACGCTCGCTCACGCCGACACCGCGCAGAGAACCCTGCCCATGGCCTCGCTGGTGGCAGACCAGTCGGGGAGCGTGGTGCGCCGAATGCGGGCGGCATCGCGCAGGTCACGGCGCAGGGCGGGCTCCGTCAGCCACCTGCGCAGTGCGAGACCGAGCGACACCTGGCTGCCCGGACGGACCAACAGACCCCCGGGCCGTCCCGTGGTGGTGACGCCGAGCGCCTCGGGCAGCCCCCCGACGTCCGCCACGACGACGGGGATCCCTCGGGCGTGCGCCTCCGTGACGACCATCCCGAACGTGTCGGTCCGCGAGGGTGCCACCAGGAGGTCGGCCGCGGCATACGCGGCGTCCAGCTCGCCGCCGACGCGAGGGCCGACGAAGGCGACGCGGTCGCCGAGCCGGGCCGCCGTCCGCTCCCGCAGGTCGGCGGCGAACGACGGGTCGATCTCGAGAGAGCCCACGCAGGTGCAGGACCAGGCGAGGTCGACCAGGTCGGCCAGCGCCCTCACGAGGAGGTCCTGCCCCTTGGCTGGGGTGACGGCTCCCACGCACAGCAGGTTCCCGCCGGTGGGACCGCCCGCGACCAGCGCGGCACCCTCGACGCCCGGCGCCACGACCGCGACCCGACGCGGCGTGAGCGCGTAGGCCTCCAGCAGCCAGCTGCGCGTCCAGCTGCTCGTCGCCACCACTGCCGCTGCCGAGAGCAGGCACGTGCACTCCCGTGCGCGATGGTCGTCGTGACCACCCGTGGCCGCACGAACGCCCAGCGGCAGGTGCACGAGGACCACCAGTCGCAGGCGTGCGCCCTCGGGCGCCAGGACGTCTGGGGCCGCACAGCCCACGAGTCCGTCCAGCACGACGAGGCTGCCGTCCGGGAGGTCGCCGAGCGACTGCCCCAGGCCGGCGAGCGACACCGGGTCGGGGTCTGGCCACTGTCCAGGCACCCGGTGCTCGCGGACGACCCAGCCCAGATCGGTCAGCCCGCCGCACAGCATGCGGTCGTAGGTGTTGCCGCCGCTGGGCCGCAGGGGGTCGTGGACCCCGTCCGGGACGACGACGTGCACCGTCCTCATGGAGCCCGCTCGGATGGTGCCTGGTCGAGGGATGCCTCGTGGAACGGTTCCTGGTCGAACGGTGCCCGCTCGAACGACGCCCAGGCGACGTGCGACTCGTGCAGCGTCACGGCGATCCCGGCCAGGGCCCTGCTCGCTGCGGCGCCCAGCTCGCCGGCCCGTACCCGGGCGGCGAGCCGGTCCGCGACCACCTCGGCCAGCCGCTCCGTGGTCGTGTTCGTCGGCCCCAGGGACTCGTCCTCGTCGAGGTTGCGGTACGTCAGCTCCCCGACGACGGCGGCGAGGGCAGCGCCCGCCCGGCCGATGTCGACCACCAGCCCGTCGGCGTCGAGCGTTGGTGCGCGGAAGGTCGCGTCGACGACGTAGGTCGCGCCGTGCAGCCGCTGGGCCGGTCCGAAGACCTCTCCGCGCAGGCTGTGGGCGACCATCAGGTGGTCGCGGACGGTGACGCTGAACATGGGCTACTCCTCGTCGTAGGTGATGACGTGGCAGATCGCAGGCACGCTCCCGTCCGCCAGCGCCCGCAGCACCTCAGGCAGCTCGTCGAACCGCGAGGTGCCGCTCAGCAGGGCGTCGAACGCCGGGTCGCGCAGGAGCTCGAGGGCCAGCGCGAGGCGCTCGGACGGCGACCGGCTGCCTCGGCGTGCGGGCGAGACGCTCCCGACCTGGCTCGCGCGGATCGACAGGCGCCCCGAGTGGAACGCACCACCCAGTCGCAGCCCCACCTCGGTGTCGCCGTACCAGCTGAGGTCCAGGACGCTGCCCTCCGGCGCGAGCAGGTCCAGCGACAGCTGCAGGCCTGCCGACGAGGCGCTCGCGTGGACCACCAGGTCGCGGCCGTGGGGCGCGTCGACGGGTGTCGCGAAAGCGGCGCCGATGGCTGCGGCGACGTCTGCCCGCGCCGGCTCCACGTCGACGACCGTCACCTCGGTGCCGGGGATGCCGACCAGCAGTCGGGCGACGCACAGGCCCACCATTCCCGCTCCCACGACGGCGACCCGGTCACCGACCAGGGGCGCGGCGTCCCATAGTGCGTTCACGGCGGTCTCCACGGTGCCCGCCAGCACCGCCCGCTCGGGCGGCACACCTTCGGGCACCTCCACGACGGCCGAGACCGGGACGACGTATGCGGTCTGGTGCGGATGGAGGCAGAAGACCGTGCGTCCGACCAGCCGGGCCGGTCCTTGTTCGACGACGCCCACGCTGAGGTAGCCGTACTTGAGGGGGCCGGGGAAGTCACCCTCCTGGAATGGTGCGCGCATCCGCTCGTACTGGTCGGGAGGAACGCCCCCGCGGAACACCAGGGCCTCCGTGCCGCGGCTGACCGCTGAGCGCAGGGTCCGCACGAGGACCTCGTCGGGCCCGCGATCAGGCACCTGGACGCGCCGCAGCTCGGCAACACCCGGTTCCAGCAGCCAGAGGGCACGGGCCTCCACCGGCGGTGCGCCTCCTCCCGGGTGTCGGCGGGGCCGGACACACGCACGAGGTGGTGCACCGGTCGTACCCCGTGACACGGAACCGGGGTGGGCCTGGTTCACGTCCGCGCGCAGGTGATCGCGAGGTTTCGCGCGCTGACGAAGGCCGCGTGAACCGGCGGGAGTCCGCGGCCGTGGTGAGGAGAGGGATGGCGTGAGCCGGCTGCCGGCCCGGCGCCCCTCCTGACCACGACGGACCACGACGGACGGAGGCACGACATGTGGGTGCGGATCGTGACAGCGGTGGCGGCCCTGGTCTCGGCGGCCGTCCACCTCATCCTGTGGTGGTTCGACGGCTACCGGGACATCGACGTCATCGGACCGGCCTTCCTGCTCAACGGCGTGGCGGGCGCGGTCATCGCGGTCCTGCTGCTGCGATGGCGACACTGGGTCCCGGCATTCCTCGTCGCCGGGTTCGGGGCGAGCACGCTGGGGGCTTTCGTGACGTCCGCGACGGTGGGACTCTTCGGGGTGCACGAGACCTGGACGGGCGGATGGGTGCTCTCCGCGGCCGCCTCGGAGGTCGTGTGCATCGTGGGCGGGCTGTTCCTGCTGCTCGAGCAGTGGCGAGCTGTCAGGTCGCCAGCCGGAGCAGGACCGTCCCCCCGGCAGTCCGCAGCTCCACCGCGGTGATGTCGCTGCGGTCGGTGGCGGTCGCCGCCGACAGCCGCATCGTGCGTCCCGGCAGCGCTCGCCACGTCGCCACCTGCTCGGCCTGGCCGTCCCGGGTGCGGATGACGAGGGCGTACTGACCGTCTCCGGAGCCCTCGTAGTCGGCTGTGTCGGCGACGTACGAACAGGTCAGGTCCAGGCGCGTGCCCCAGGCCACTCCGGTGACCAGGAGCTCGGCGCGGACGGGCGTCCGGCCGCTCGCGACCATCGGGCGTCCGGTCGGGCTCGCGGTGACGGAGGGGGTTGCCGTCGCGGATCGGTCCCCACCGACGCCGTCGCCGTCGCCGCGGCCCTCGCCGAGTCCTCCTGCGAGGGCGAACGCCACCACGGCGACCGCCGCGACCGAGGCGGCGACGGTGGCGACGAGCACCGAACGCCTGCGCTGTGCGCCGCGGACCTCGCCCACCAGCGCGGGCAGGATGGTGTCGGGCAACGGCGGACCAGTGCCCGGGTCGAGGGTGGCGACGTCCACCTGCCCCAACAGGCCGGGCAGGCCGGCCAGCTCGCGCACCGCCCGGCTGCACTCGGCACACTGCGGCAGGTGCCGCTCGAACTCGAGCCGCTCGGCAGGGGACAGTGCGCCGAGGACGTACGAGCCGTCGAGGTGGGCCAGGTGACAGGTCATGCCCCCACCCCCATCTCCTGGAGGGCCAGGCGCAGGGCCCGCAGGGCGTAGTGGGTGCGCGACTTCACCGTGCCCTCAGGGATGCCGAGCCGGTGGGCCGCCTGGGCGACGGAGGCCCCGCGGTAGTAGCACTCGAGGAGGACGTCCCGATGGTCCTGCGAGAGCGTGAGGACTGCGTCGGCGACCATCCACGACAGCAGCAGCTGGTCGGTGTGGTCACCGGGCTCGCGCGCCTCGGGAACCTCGGCCACCGTCAGCTCAGCGCTGGTCCGGCGGGTGCGCCACTCGTCGATGACGATGTTCCTGGCCACGGTGAAGAGCCACGCGCGCACGGACCCCCGCGACTCGTCCAGCCGGTCGTGGTTGCGCCATGCGCGCAGCAGCGTCTCCTGCACCACGTCCTCGGCGTGCGCACGGTCCTGGCCGGTGAGCCGCAGGCAGTAGCCCCACAGCGCGGCGGCATGGTCGTCATGCAGCTGCTGCATCAACGCGGTGGAGCTCGCGGGCATCCGACCTCCCACCCCCATCCTTACGCAGCCGTGATCGACACGGTTCATCAGTCACGGTTCTTCGCGAAGGAGGGAACAGGCGTGCCGCGCGCGACCGCGCCACCGCCCGCGACCGCGCCACCGCCCGCGCCAGACCGCGCCATCGCGCCAGACCGCGCCATCGCGCCAGACCGCGCCATCGCGCGCGCCAGACCGCGCCATCGCGCGCGCCAGACCGCGCCATCGCGCGCGCCAGACCGCGCCATCGCGCGCGCCAGACC
>NZ_JBFUEO010000075.1:0-5957 GCF_056403935.1 Pedococcus sp. P2_E4
GACCAGCACCGCGTGCGGACGGGTGGGGTCGACGCCCTCGCTGCGGGCCCGACCGGCGAGCGTGGAGGTTTCGCCGCGCCCACTGACGAGGTCGGCGACGAGGTCGGTCCGGACCCGCTGCTCGGCCTCGGCAGCGGTGCGTTCGAACAGCAGGACCAGCGCGGTGACCACGGAGGCACGCTCCACGGTGCGCTGGTCGGCGTCGTCGAGCTGGTCGACTCCGCCGAGCACGAGCACGCCCAGCGGGGTCTGGGGGGCCTTGACGGCGATGGCCCACTGGCCGCCGGCCCCGGCGAGCCGCCCGGTGCGCAGGGTCTCGGCCACGGCCGGTGAGGCGCCCAGGCCGGTGGGGTCGTCGGTGGGGACGTCCCCGTGCGTGCTCAGCAGGTCGCCCTCGGCCCCGAGGAGCACGACCCAGCCGCCGAGCAGGTCGCCGAGCGCCTTGGTGATGTCGTCGACACCGCCTCCGGCGAGCACGAGCTCGGCGAAGCGGTCGTGCGCCGCCGCGGCCCGCTCGACGCCCGCTGTGTGGCGGCGCACCTCGTCGGCGCTGCGGTTCTGCACGATCGACACCGCGGCCAGGGCAGCCAGCGACCCCAGCAGCGCCACCTGGTCGGGGGAGAAGGGCCGCGGCGCGCGGTTGGCGGCGAACAGCACCCCGACGAACTCGTCCTCGACCACCAAGGGGGTGCCGCAGATGGACACCAGGCCCTCCTCGCCGACCGCGCTGTCGATGGCGCCGGTGTGCTGGAAGCGGTGGTCGCTGGGGTAGTCCGCACTCCAGTAGGGCTTGCGGGTCGAGGCCACCAGACCGCCCAGGCCGTCACCGAGGGAGAGCCGGAGGGACTGGAAGTCGGCGCTCACCGAGCCGTCGGTGGCCCGCATGAAGGTGTCCTGCGCGTCGGGGTCGTAGAGCGTCAGGTAGGACACGTCGGTGCCGAGCAGCGTCCTGGCCCGGCGCACGATGGCCTCGAGGATCCCCGTGGGGTCGCGCAGGGCCGCGAGGTCCCTGGCGGTCTCGACGAGGGCCGTGAGCTCGGCCTCGCGCCGGCGCCGCGAGTCGAAGGCCGCACGGACCCGTCCGGCCAGCTCGCGGGCCTCGCCGGTTGGGTCGTCGACAGCGGCGAGCTCGGCGGTGGGAGCGCCCTCGGCGAGCAGCCGCAGCAGGGTCATGGCAGCCGCGTCTGCCGGTGCGGCGACCGGTGCGTCCCCCTCCTGCGCGTCCATCACTTCCGGATCCTAGGTGTGCGGGGGGTTCTGTGGGGGTTTGACCGACGCTCAGTGCGCGGTCCAGCCGCCGTCCATGGCGAAGGACGAACCGGTGACCGAGTCTGCAGCGGGGCTGCACAGGAACGCCACGAGCTCGGCGACCTCGTGCGGCTCGACGAGCCGCTTCAGGGCGACGGGGGCGAGCATCACCGTCTCGACGACCTCGCTCTCGGGGATCCCGTGGCTGCGCGCCTGGTCCGCGATCTGCTTCTCCACCAACGGTGTCCGAACGTAGGCAGGGTTGACGCAGTTGCTCGTGACGCCGTACTCGCCCCCCTCGAGCGCGGTCACCTTCGACAGGCCCTCGAGGCCGTGCTTCGCCGACACGTAGGCCGCCTTGAACGCGCTCGCCCGCAGGCCGTGCACGCTCGAGACGTTGACCACCCGACCCCACCCACCGGCATACATGTGGGGGAGCACGCGCCGGGTCAGGCGGAACGGCGAGGTGAGCATCAGGCGGATGATGAGGTCCCAGGTGTCCGTCGGGAACTCGTGGATCGGGCTGACGTGCTGGATGCCCGCGTTGTTGACGAGGACGTCGACCTCGCCCGGCAGCGCGTCGACGGCGTCGAGGTCGGACAGGTCGACCACGAGCGGCTCGACACCGCCGACGGAGTCGAAGCGACCCAGCCCGGCCTCGTCCTGGTCCACCGCGTAGACCTTGGCGTCGGCGGCGAGGAGCCGCTCGACGCAGGCGGCGCCGATGCCGCT
The DNA here is from genome assembly GCF_056403935.1 of Pedococcus sp. P2_E4. Taxonomy (NCBI): domain Bacteria; kingdom Bacillati; phylum Actinomycetota; class Actinomycetes; order Micrococcales; family Intrasporangiaceae; genus Pedococcus; species Pedococcus sp. P2_E4. The sequence continues at coordinate 1,981 of NZ_JBFUEO010000075.1, forward strand.
GGCCGCGCCGGTCACCAGTGCCGTGCGTCCGGACAGGTCGAGCAGGGCTGGCGTCATCGGCATGCGGCGAGACTAGGTGCGCCGTGAGCACGCCAGCATGTGCTGCCCCGCCACAGTTGGCCCCGGACCTGTGTGGTGGGCGTGGGGGGCGGGCGACCCCGTCCGGGAGGGCACGTGGCCGGCACACCGTCGATTCGGTATGCCGGCCACGGGCCGTGCGGAGGACGTCGCCTACGCGGGCACGCTCGCGGCGCCCGCCGGGAGGAAGCGCTGTCCGGTGACCTTCTCCGAGACGCCCTCGCGGTCGAGCAGGGGAGTGAGGCCACCGTTCCAGAACTGGAAGCCGGCGCCGGTGATCATGGCGAGGTCCAGGTCCATGGGAGCCTGCGCGACACCCTCGTCCAGCATCCGTCGCGCCTCGTCGGCCAGCACGCCGAGGACCCGTTCGCGGACCTCCTCGGTCGTCAGGACCACGGGGTCGGAGGGCTTGTCGAACAGCGCCTCGACCTCGGGGTCGACCACCGGCTTGCCCTCGGGCCAGATGTAGATCGCGGCCTTCTTCGCCCCGACGACCTTGCGCAGGTTGTCCGAGACGTAGAAGCGGTCGGGGAAGGCCTTGGCCAGCGTCTCGTTGTTGTGCAGGGCGATGGCCGGCCCGACCAGGCCGAGCAGGATGAACGGCGGCATCGGGGCGAGCCCCGCGAACGCCTTGTCGGCCACCTCGATCGGCGTCCCCTCGTCGACGACCTTGGCGACCTCGCCCATGAAGCGGCCCAGGAGACGGTTGACGATGAACGACGGGCTGTCCTTGACGAGGATCGTCGTCTTCTTCAGGCCCTTGCCGGTGGCGAAGGCCGTGGCGAGGGTCGCGTCGTCGGTCTGCTCGCCCTTGATGATCTCGAGCAGCGGCATGACCGCGACCGGGTTGAAGAAGTGGAAGCCGACGACCCGCTCTGGGTGCCGCAGCTCCGAGGCCATCTCGGTGATCGACAACGACGAGGTGTTGGTCGCGAGGACGCACTCGGCACTGACGATCGCCTCGACCTGCGCCCAGACCGTCTTCTTGACCGACATCTCCTCGAAGACCGCCTCGATGACGAAGTCGGCGTCGGCGAAGCCGTCCTTGGTGGTCGCGCCGGTGACGAGGGCCTTGAGCCGGGTGGCCTTGTCCGCGCCGAGTCGCTTCTTGGCGAGAAGCTTGTCGACCTCGGAGTGGGCGTAGCCCACTCCCTTGGCCACCCGCTCCTCGTCGAGGTCGGTCATGACGACCGGCACCTCGAGGTTCTTGGCGAACAGCAGGGCGAGCTGGCTGGCCATGAGACCTGCGCCCACGATGCCGACCTTCGTGACCTTGCGGGCCAGCGCCTTGTCCGGTGCCCCAGCGGGTCGCTTGGCACGCCGCTGGACCAGGTCGAAGGAGTACAGCCCAGCGCGCAGCTCGTCACCCATGACGAGGTCGGCGAGCGCCTCGTCCTCTGCGGCGAACGCCTCGTCGCGGGTGGCGGTCCGGGCAGCGGCGACGAGCTCGAGCGCACGGTAGGGGCCGGGCGCCTTGCCGCCGGTCTTGAGGTCGACCAGCGACTTCGCGGTCTTGAGGGCAGCGGTCCACTCGGCCTCGTCGCGCGAGACCTCGGGACGCTCCACCACCACGTCGCCTGAAAGGACCTTGGCCGCCCACAGCAGGGACTCCTCGAGGAAGTCGGCCGGTGCGAACAGCGCGTCGGCGATCCCGAGCTCGAAGGCCTGAGGGCCCTTGAGCATGCGGTTCATGTTCATCGGGTTCTCGATGATGACCGTGAGCGCCCGGGCCGGCCCCACCAGGTTGGGCAGCAGGTAGCAGCCGCCCCACCCGGGTACCAGGCCGAGGAACGTCTCGGGCAGGGCCAGTGCGGGCACGCCTGCCGAGATGGTGCGGTAGTCGGCCGCCAGGGCGATCTCGACGCCGCCGCCCATGGCCGCGCCGTTGACGAACGCGAACGTCGGCACGGGCAGGTCCATGATCGCGCCGAACGCGTCGTGACCGGCCCTGGCGACCTGGAGGGCCTGCTCGCGGTCCGTGGCCTGGGCCACGGCCTTGAGGTCGGCCCCCACGGCGAAGATGAACGGCTTGCCGGTGATGCCGACAGCCTGGATCTCGCCGGCCTCCGCACGGGCCCGCAGCCCGTCGACGGTTGCCTTGAGGCCCTGGATCGTCTGCGGCCCGAAGGTGTTGGGCTTGGTGTGGTCGAAGCCGTTGTCCAGCGTGAGCAGGGCCAGCGTGCCGGCCTTGCCGGGGAGGACGACGTCGCGGACCGGGGTGTGGGTCACGACCTCCTCGAAGGCGGGGGTGGGACTCTGCTCGCTCATGCTGCGACCTCCGTGCCGTAGTCGGCGTGGTGCGGGTTCTCCCAGATGACGGCGGCTCCCATGCCGATGCCGATGCACATGGCCGTGAGGCCGTAGCGGACCTCGGGGTTCTCCTCGAACTGGCGTGCCAGCTGGGTCATGAGCCGCACGCCGGAGGAGGCGAGCGGGTGCCCGGTGGCGATGGCGCCGCCGTACTGGTTGACGCGAGGGTCGTCGTCGGCGATGCCGAAGTGGTCGAGGAAGGCGAGCACCTGGACCGCGAACGCCTCGTTGAGCTCGAACAGGCCGATGTCCTCGATCGACAGGCCAGCCTTGGCGAGCGCCTTCTCGGTGGCTGGGACCGGTCCGATGCCCATGACCTCGGGCTCGACCCCGACGAAGGCGAAGTCGACCAGCCGCATCTTCACGGGCAGGCCGAGCTCCAGCGCAGCCTGCTCGGACGCCAGGATGCAGGCCGTGGCGCCGTCGTTGAGCCCGGCGGAGTTGCCGGCGGTGACGTTGCCGTGCGGGCGGAACGGCGTCTTGAGGGAGGCGAGGTCCTCGAGGGTGGTGCCGGGGCGCGGGGGCTCGTCCTGGGTGGCCAGGCCGTAGCCGAGCTCCTGGTGGCGGGTGGCGACCGGCACCAGGTCGGGCTGGATCTGCTCGTTCGCGTACGCCTTGGCGAGCTTGTCCTGGGAGCCGACGGCGAACGCGTCGCTGCGGTCCTTGGTGATGGAGGGGAACCGGTCGTGCAGGTTCTCGGCTGTCGAACCCATGACCAGCGCCGAGGGGTCGACGAGCTTCTCGGCGACGATGCGGGGGTTGGGGTCGACGCCTTCACCCATGGGGTGGCGGCCCATGTGCTCGACGCCACCGGCGATGGCGACGTCGATCGAGCCGAACGCGATGGAGCTGGCCGTGGTCGTCACGGCCGTCATCGCGCCGGCGCACATGCGGTCGATGGAGTAGCCGGGCGTGGTCTTGGGCAGACCGGACAGCAGCGCAGCCATGCGACCGAGGGTCAGGCCCTGGTCGCCGATCTGGGTGGTCGCCGCGACGGCGACCTCCTCGACGCGCTCGGGCGGCAGCTCGGGGTGTCGGCGCATCAGCTCACGGATGCAGCGGATGACGAGGTCGTCGGCGCGGGTCTGGGCGTACATGCCCTTGTCCCCGGCCTTGCCGAACGGGGTGCGAACACCGTCGACGAAGACGACCTCACGCAGGGTGCGGGGCACGGGTGCCTCCCTAGGGATCGAGTGCAGAGACCTCGATGCTACTTCTCGGTAACAACGGGGTCACCCGTCGCGTGGCGTGAGAGCCGTCACGCCTCGTCGGGGTGGTCTGCGAAGGCCCGGCTGATCATCGGCGCCACCACTGTGGTCTGCCACGGTCGCGCCCCCAGCGCCGCCAGGGCGTCGGCGAAGGCGTCGGTCGACCGCTCGCTCGGCGGGGACCAGATGACGCGTCGCAACGGGTCGGGCGACAGCACGTTCTCGACGGGGACCTGGTGCTCCTCGGCAAAGGCCGTGAGCGCCTCGCGGGTCTGGGTCAGCCGGGCCGCGGCCACGGGGTCGCGGTCGGCCCAGGCGCGCTGCGGCGGAGGCCCGTCCGAGCGCAGGGTCAGCGGCGGCAGGTCCGCGTCGGGGATGTCG
>NZ_JBFUEO010000076.1:0-5617 GCF_056403935.1 Pedococcus sp. P2_E4
CGTATGGCGCCGCGGGCGGCTCTCCGGGCCCCGCCGGTGGCGCCGCGGGCGGCTCTTTGCGGGCCGCCGGTGGYGGGGCTGRCGGCTCTTCGCGGGCTGCCGGGGGTGCGGCGGGCGGCTCCGAGGGTGCCGCGGGTGCAGGGGTGGGCGGCTGCGAGGCCGCCGGTGCGGGGGCGGAGAGGTGTGCCGCGCGCAGTGGCGTGGCGGGACGTGGTGGCTCGACCGTCGTCCGCGAGTCCTCCTGCAGAGCCTGGACCAGGGTGGCCACGGCCTCTTCCAGCTCGGCCAGTGAGGCGGCCGGCAGGACGGGCGTCGGCGTCGAGGCGCGGTCGCCGCCGGGGTCCTCCGTGATCGCCCGGGTCTGGTTCTCGGCGGGAACGCCAGCCCGCTGCGTCTCCCGGGGTCCGTCCCGATGGGGCTGGGCACGGCTGGAGATCTTCTTCTTCTTGCGCGTCGTACTCATCGTGACTCCCTCCCGGCCACGTCGAGTATCGGTCGAGTCGGGCCCGGCGGTACACCCCAACAGTCGGATTTACGTCATTTGCACGAGCCACCCCTGAGGGTGCGGGCTCATAGTCGCCTCATCCGGTCACCGCTGACCGAGGTGGGAGAGTCCGATGCGCCGCACCGTCACGTCATTGCTGGTCAGCGCGTTGGTAACGGTCGGAGCGGCGTCCCTGGCCGCCACGTCCGCCTCCGGAGCGGAGCCGTCGGCTCCCGCGCCGTCGGTCGCCGACCGGGCCACCCTCTATGTGGTCCAAGGTGTCGACGCCGCGACGATGTCCCTCGCCGTGGACGGCAGGGTGGTGGTCAGGGAGGCGGTGGAGAAGACCGTCGCCGGCCCCTACCGGCTGACCCCCGGAACGCACACCGTCACCGCCACCCCGACCTCGGGTCCGCCCGTCAGCGCGAGCCTGACGGTCAAGGCCTGGGAGAGCATCGATGCGGTGCTCCACCGGCAGGTGGACCCGTCCAAGCCACCGGTGTTCACCGCATACCCGAACGACCTCACACCGGTGACGGCGGACAGCGGGCGGCTCACGGTCGCCCACACGGCCGCCGTCGGGCCGGCGGACATCCGGGTCAAGGGCAAGGTGCTGTTCGCCAACGTGGCCAACGGCGAGGAGCTCACCCTGACGGTGCCGTCCGGGACCTACCCGGTCGACATCGTGCCGACCGCCGCCACCTCACCGGTGGTCCTCGGCCCGGTCGACCTGCCGGTGGCCGCGTCCGCCCTCACGCGGGTGTTCGCCATCGGGGTCGCCGCGACCGGCTCGATGGACGCAGTCGTGCAGGTGCTCCCGGTCCCCAGCCGGGGCTCGGGGTCCACCGTGTCGAAGGTGGACGCGGGTGACGGTGGCCAGGCCCAGGCACTCATCGCGGCCCACACGCGGTCGGGCGCCGCGGGCTCGGGTGCAACGCGCTCGAGTCCTGGCGCGTCGCCCGCGCCGGGCCTGGTGCTCTGGCTCGTCGTCCTGGCCGTCCTGCTCCTGGCGGCGTCGCGGAGCGCACGACGGCGAGCCTGATCGCGATGCGCGGCCGGCGGCTCGGGGCGGCCGCGACGGCCGTCCTGCTGCTCGGGAGCTGCGCCCCCACCGGTCGACAGGCCGAGGGCGCGGTGCCCACAGCGGCCCCGGCCACGACCACCACCACCTCGTCACCGACCACGCGCGACAGCACTGGTGGCGGCGCGGTGCCGGCGCAGTCCGGAACGGCGGCTGCCAGTCAGCGAAAGACATTCGTGCCCAAGCGGATCCGCCTCCTGTCGAGCGGCGGCGCCACCGCGTCGATCCACGGTGTGGATGCGGGCGCAGGGGGTGTGTTGGAGCTGCCCCCGAACCCTGGCGACGTCGGGTTCTGGGTGGGTGGCTCGCTGGCCGGCGAGCTCTTCGGCAGCGTCGTCCTGGCCGGTCACATCGACTCGAGGCAACGCGGCGTGGGCTTCTTCGCGAAGCTGCTGGACGCCGAGCCTGGCGACCGAGTCGAGCTGGGCGGCGACGGCGTCCGCCTGACCTACGTCGTGAGGTCCAACCGCGAGGTGGCCAAGGGGGTGCTGGCCACGGATGCCGACGTGTTCGACCGGCGGGCACCGGGCCGGCTCGTCCTCATCACCTGCACCGGGACCTTCGACGCCCGGACCCGTCACTACGACCACAACCTCGTCGTGCTGGCCGAGCCCCTGGGCGCACCCCGAGCCGGGTGACCTCCCCTGACTTGTTGCTGACCGGTCGTCACCGGGGCCGGGACTCGGGGCGTGTTGCCGATCTCCCGGCAACACGTCCTGGTGGCGTGCATGAGAAAGGCCCCCTCACCTGCTCGGGGGCCATCTCGTGGCGGAGGATAGGGGATTCGAACCCCTGAGAGCTTTCACTCAACACGCTTTCCAAGCGTGCGCACTAGGCCACTATGCGAATCCTCCGCGGAGGAGGCTACCCGAGCGGTGGCCCACCACTGAAATCGCTTGCCGTCCACCCTCCTCGTCGCGCGGAGCTCAGCTCGGCGAGCCCGCCGGCGGGCCGACCAGCAGTGCCATGGCGGTCAGCCCGGCGACCGCCAGGACGGCCACCGCTGCAGCCGCAACCGGGCGGGCGAGCATCCAGGCCTGCGCCCGTTCGAGGACGCCTGCGGGCTCTTCTCCGCCGGGCGTCAGGCGCCACGGGCCGGCGAGGTCACCCCGTCGCTCCGCGCGACGGTCGAACCACACCGTCATGAACGGCGGCACGGCGCTCGCGAGCCCGAGCACCGTGGTGCCCGGAGACCAGCGCTGGTTGACGGCCACGAAGACCACCGTGAGGCAGTAGGCGATGAACACGACGCCGTGCGCCATGCCGAACACGCGCACGCCGAGCTCGGTCGTCCCGGTCCCGTACTTGAGGACCATGCCCACGAGCAGGAGCGCCCACGTCACCGCCTCGGCGACTGCGGCACGACGGAACAGGGTGACGGGCGACAGGCCACTCACGGCGATCTCTCCAGGGGTCCAGACGGGGTCTCGGGGAGCGACCATGGTCTCAGTGGCCGACGAGCCCCGGACCCGCACCCCCGGGTGCAGCGGCTCCGGGGGCGGATTCGCTGGCGACCCGCACCCCCGTCTAGACTCGGTGCAGGCACCCCGTGTGGTGGTACCTCTCCGAACTCCCCCAGGGCAGGAATGCAGCAAGGGTAGGAGAGCTCTTCCAGGTACGCGGGGTGTCCCTTTGCGTCCGGGATGTTCCCTTCGTGCCAGGAGTTTCGCCCGCTTGGCACCATGCGACCCAGCCAACTGCTTTGGTGGTGGCACGGGAGGTGTGCCGTGGGAGGACCTGCACGATGGACGTCGGTGGTGGCTGCCCTGGTGCTGGCGGGGTGCAGTGGGGCAGCGTCGCCTGACGCCGCCACTCCAGCTGCGAGGCCCGCGACGTCATCCGGGACCGCGACGACATCCGGGACCGCGACGTCCTCCACCTCCGCGGACCCGGCGCCGACGGCAGGCGCGCCCACGTACGCCTTCCAGGACTCCAACTTCCGGATCCTCCTCGTGGGACCTGACGGGGTGACGCAACCGCTTGGCTCGCTGACGTCCGGTCCCGAGGACAACCCCGACTGGTCCCCCGACGGGTCACGGCTGACCTTCGTCGGGCAGGGCACCGACCTCGGGAGCCACCCCGGCCTCTGGGTGGTCGGCGCCGACGGCACCGGGCTGCGGCGCCTGGTGGACTGCATCGGCTCCTGCCGGTTCGTGGACGACCCGGCCTGGTCCCCGGACGGTGACGAGATCGCCTTCACCCGGCTGGCCCCCGGCCCCAAGGCCGGCGGCACCCTGGAGGTGGTCGACGTCCTCAGCGGCAGGACCCGGACCCTCCTCACGGCGAAGCCCGGCGAGGGCTACGCCGGCGTCCGGTACGCCCCTGACGGCAAGGCCCTGGTCCTCGAGTGGGTGCACGCGACGGTGCAGGACTACGACGACACCAAGGGCGTCACGCTCATCGCCGTCGACCTCACGACCTCCCCGCCCCGGACGAAGGCCCTCACCGATCCGGCCCTGTTCGCGCAGACCGCGGACTGGAGCCCGAAGGGCGACCTGATCCAGTACGCCGCGCTCCCGGCGGCAGGTGCCAGGGGGACCGACCTCTACCTCGTGCGCCCTGACGGGACCGGTCGCCGGCGCCTCACGACCCTGACCGACCGGGGTGGAGCTGCCGAGCACGCAGACTTCTCCAATGACGCCCGGACCCTCGTCTTCGTCGGAGCCGACCCGCAGCACGGGCTCGACGGGCTCCTTCAGGTGGACGTGGCAACGGGGACGGTGAGCGCCTTCGGCAAGGGCAACCTCACGGGCCACCACCCGCGCTCGCGACCGGTCCCGTAGCGGTGAGCACGCGGCATACCTGATGTCGTCGGGGGCGACTAGGGTTCCCGAGGTGAGCACCGCCCTGTACCGCCGCTACCGGCCCGAGACCTTCGCCGACGTCATCGGCCAGGAGCACGTGACCGAGCCGCTGATGCAGGCGCTGCGCACAGGCCGGGTCAACCACGCCTACCTCTTCTCCGGCCCGCGCGGGTGTGGCAAGACGACCAGTGCGCGCATCCTCGCCCGGTGCCTCAACTGCGAGCAGGGCCCCACGCCCACCCCCTGCGGCACCTGCGACTCGTGTGTCGCGCTCGCGCGCGGTGGTGCCGGCAGCGTCGACGTCATCGAGATCGACGCGGCCAGCCACGGCGGTGTCGACGACGCGCGCGACCTGCGCGAGCGCGCGTCCTACGGCCCGGCCCAGAGCCGCTACAAGATCTACATCATCGACGAGGCCCACATGGTCACGCCGCAGGGCTTCAACGCCCTGCTCAAGATCGTCGAGGAGCCGCCCGAGCACGTGAAGTTCGTCTTCGCGACGACCGAGCCCGAAAAGGTCATCGGCACCATCCGCTCGCGTACGCACCACTACCCGTTCCGGCTCGTGCCGCCGGGTCAGCTCACCGACTACATGGCCACGCTGTGCCAGCAGGAGGGGGTGGCGGTCGCGCCGGGCGTGCTGTCCTTCGTCACCCGGGCGGGCGGTGGTTCCGTGCGTGACTCGCTGTCCGTGCTCGACCAGCTCATCGCCGGGTCCGGCGACGAGGGCCTGACCTACGAGGGCGCGGCCGCGCTGCTGGGCTTCACGGACGGCGAGCTCCTCGACGCGATCGTCGACGCCTTCGCCGCCGGTGACGCTGCGGGCGTCTTCCACCAGGTCGATCGGGTCATCGAGACCGGGCTCGACCCCCGCCGGTTCGTCGAGGACCTCCTCGAGCGCCTGCGCGACCTCATCGTCGTCGCGGCCGTCCCGGACGGCGCCTCGTCGGTGCTGCGCGGGGTGCCCGAGGACCAGCTCGAGCGGATGCGCCAGCAGTCCATCGCGTTCGGCACCGGGTCCCTGTCGCGCGCCGCCGACATCGTCAACGCAGGGCTCACCGAGATGACCGGCGCCACCGCGCCGCGGCTCCAGCTCGAACTGATCTGCGCGCGCGTCCTGCTCCCGGCCGCCTCCGGCGAGAGTGGGTATGCCGCGCGGCTCGACCGCCTCGAACGTCGCCTCGACGTCGAGGGCGTCCCCTCCGTGACCCGCGCGCCCGCGCCGGTCGCCGCCGCGCCCGCGCCGGC
>NZ_JBFUEO010000077.1:0-4430 GCF_056403935.1 Pedococcus sp. P2_E4
GCGTCAGCTGCCTCCGCGCCCGCGCCGGCTGCGTCAGCCGTTTCCGCGCCCCCGCCTGCGCCGGCAGCCGCCGCGCCCGTGCCGGCTGCCTCCGCCTCCGCGCCGCCCGCCTCGATTGCGTCAGCGTCGGGTGCGTCAGCGCCGGTCGCCTCCGTCTCGACAGCGGCCGCCGCCACGGCTCCGGCCTCGAGCACTCCCGCCCCCGGGTCCCACGCCCCTTCGACCTCGGCCTCCGAGTCCCACGCCCCTTCGTCCTCGGCCTCCGAGTCCCACGCCCCTTCGTCCTCGGCCTCCGAGTCCCACGCCCCTTCGTCCTCGGCCTCCGAGTCCCACGCCCCTTCGTCCTCGGCCTCCGAGTCCGCTGCGTCCGGGTCCGCTGCGTCCGCTGCGGCTGCTCAGGTCTCGCCTGACCCGGGTTCGGCCGCCCAGGCCTCGCCCGCCGCGCCTGCGCCCACGCAAGCCGCGCCGACGCCCGCGTCGGAACCGCAGGCTGAGCCCCGGCCCTCCGGTGGGCTCGATGTGGCTGCCGTTCGGCGCGCCTGGCCCGACATCCTCGCGTGGATCTTCAAGCACAAGCGCACCACCTGGACGCTGTTGTCCGAGCACGCCACGGTGCACGACTACGACGGCAGCAAGGTCGTCCTGGGCATCTCCACGGTGGGCATCGCCAACACCTTCCGACACGGCCCCCACGCCGACCTCGTCCGCCAGGCCCTCATCGACGTGCTCGGCGTGGACGCCCGGGTCGAGGGCATCCCGGTCCCTGACGCGACGCTCTCCAAGCCCAGCGGCGAGCCCCATCCGTCGGTGCACCCCAGCGCCCCGGCGCGCGGGTTCGGTTCCGACTCGGGCGCAGAGTCGGGGCCCGATTCCGCGGACAGCGCCACGAGCGGCCCCGCGAGCGGCTCGTCCACGTCCCCGGGTGCGGCTGGTCCCGCCCGGTCATCGGGTCTGTCCGGTGGCGCTGGTGGTCCCGGTAGGTCTGCAAGTCCCAGTGGTTCTGGCGGTTCCAGTGGTTCCGGCGGAGGAGCCTCGGCCCTGGCCGACGCCGGCATCAGCCCGTCGACCGTGACGCCCGAGAGTGGCAGCGGTGGCTGGGCCAGTGCTCCGGCCGCGCCAGGCGACGGGCCGTCCTGGGCCTCCGGTCCCGACGCCGACGACCTACGAGGCGCGGCTCCCGCGCCGATCGGGTCGCGTCTCGAGCGCGCCCGGGCCGAGGTGACTGCTGAGCCGGTTGTCGACGACACCTACGTCGCCGACGACAGCGTCGCCAGCGCCGACGACGAGGACATCGACGCGCTCGCCGAGGTGGGGCGTCCGGTGATCGAGCGCCTGCTCGGCGGCAAGGTCATCGACGAGAGATAGCCGTGTCGACCCGCGCGACCGCCACGGAGCGGGCACACGTCCTGCCGGGCGACGACCTGGTTCAGCCGGTCGACGTCGTGATGGACCGCGCGTTCAGCCTCGACGCACCGCCCGATCAGGTCTGGCCGTGGCTTGTCCAGCTCGGAAAGGCTCGGGCCGGGTGGTACCTGCCGGCGGTGGTCGAACGAGTGGTCCCGCGAGGTCGGCGGGGCCTGCGGCACCTCGAGCAGCGCTTCCTCGGCTTGCAGGTCGGCGACGTGATCCCCGACTGGGGCGGCAAGGGCGCGACGTTCACCGTCGAGGAGGTTGCGCCGGCCGACCACCTGCTCTTCAGCTCGACCAGGGGTCACACCCGCCTCACCTGGTGCCTGCAGCTGCGTCCCGAGGGCGCAGCGGGGACACGGGTCCACCTCCGGCTGCGCCTGGCCCCGGTCCGCCACCGCCTGCTTGCCGAGCGGGTCGGCGGAGTGTTCGACCAGGCCACCGTGGCCGGCCTAGCCGCGGGTCTGCGCGAACGCGTGATCTCATCGGGCACGTCGCCATGAGGTCCCCTCGGGGTCCGGAGGTGACCTCGCCATGAGACTTGCTCCGGGTCCGGAGGGCCCGTCCCGCGCTCGCGTTCTCGCCGTGAATGCCGCATTGGCCGCCGCGGCTGTCGTGGCCTACCTGCTGTCCCGGTCGCGGCACCGCGTCGTGATCGGCGATCTAGAGCGGCAACCGGTCGACGCCCCTGCGCGCGAGTCACTCGAAGTTCCCCCGGAGCTCGACCGATGCCCCGAACAACCGGGCAGCTGAGTCGACTCCGCGACGACCGAGACAGAGGGCAGCGGGGCTTTCCGTCCCCGCGACGTCGGCGGCGTGAAGCCGGGTCGCCGGGTCCCTAGGGGCAGCACTGAGACCCGCCTTGCCCTGCAACGTTTCGCCCGAACCTGCGCATTGTCCAGGCGCATGTCTAGGTGCGCCGGGTGTAGGTGACGGTCTTGCGTCCGCCGGGGTCGGTTTCGATGTGGTGGGTGTACGCGGGGTCGTGGATGCGGCGGTGGTGGTGTCCGCACAGGGGGATGGCGTGGGCGAGGTCGGTGGTTCCTCCGCGACTCCAGGGGTCCTGGTGGTGGAGTTCGGACCAGGCGTASGGGCGGTCGCAGCCGTGGGCGGCGCAGGTGTCGTAGGTGGTGGCCAGGGCSAGGCGTTGGGGTTCGGTGAAGAACCGGTTTTGTCGGCCGAGGTCGAGGGGGACGGGTCGGCCGTCGAGGACGGCGGGCAGGATGCCGGCGTTGCAGGCCAGGCGTCGGGCTGTGCTGGCGGACAGGTCGTGGCCGGTGTCGAGGTGGGCGGCGCCGACCTGCCGGCGCAGGGTGTCGTGGTCGATGGTGACGATGACGGTGGCGGCGACCTTGCCGGTGAGGGTGTCGGTGGGTAGGTGTTCGACGAGCTCGAGGAACGCGGTGCCGTAGCGGTGGGCCCAGTCGCTGTCGGCTTCGCGGAACGCTTCCCAGGTGGCCTCGCGCACCGTCGCCGCGCTGGTGGCTGGGCCTTGGTCGGTGCGGGCTGCGTCGGTGCGGGCTGCGCGGGCGGCGGTCTGGGCGAAGCGGCGGGGGGAGGCGATCTGTTGGATGGTCTTGACCAGGATCGACGCGGCGAGGGTGGGCAGGGTGAAGTGGCCGGTGGTGGTGCCGTCGTCGTGGTGGTGCCAGGTGAGGCGGGTCTTGCGGTAGGCGGTGTCTTCCTCGGCGCGCAGGACCTGGTCTTCGTGGGCGTCGACCTCGGCCTGGGTGGCTTGCGCTGCGGCGAGGGCGCGGCGGGCCTGTCGGCGCAGGGTGGTGGGGTCGAGGTGTCGGGCGGCTGCCACGAGCGACGCCTCGATGGCCGCCTTCTGGTCGRGGCGCAGCCGCTCGGGCAGCGCGGAGGCGGYGGTGGCGATGACGCGGGCGTGGTCGGTGGACAGGTCCCCGGCGGTCAGGGCTTCCCGGGTCGCGGGCAGGGTGGTGTCKAGCGCGGAGGCGAGGCGGACGTCCCGCGAGGCCGCGGCSCCGTCGGTGCGGGTGGCCGACGCCAGCCACGCGGGGGTGCCGCTGGCACCGGACTGGGCGGCGACCTGGCAYCGGTCGGCCTCGGCGAGCAGYGCCAGGCGSACSGCCTGGACGCGGGCGATGAGGCGGTCGACCTGGTGCAGCGCGCTGGCGGCGGCGGGTGCGCCGATGATGTCGCTGGTGTCGGCGCGGTCGAGCAGGGTGTGCAGCTGGCGCAGCAGGTGGTCCGTCCCGGTGGGGGCGGTGGTGAGGGTCGCGACTGCTGCCATGAGAGAACTCTACTCGAACACGTGTTCGAATACAAGTCGGATTCCCAATGGTGGCAACGGAATTCGCGCGCATCTAGGCAGACACGGAGCTCCCAGCACCTATCAGACCAGACCCTCCTGACAGCCGCCCGCGGTACGCCCGCAGAACGCTCGCAGAACGCCCGCGGAACGCCCGCGGAGCGGAACCCCCGCGGAACGCCCGCAGGCCGCGGGGAGAGCAGCTTCCAGCCTGCGAACTCCCGACCGTGCCCGCCAGTCGGTTTGCCGGTTTTGCGCTGCGTTCCCGCTGGTCAGGGGCTCGGAGAGATAGAGTCGGATGACCGGGTGACCCCGCACCCGCAATCACAGGAGTGAGCATGTACATCGGAGTCGGCATCTTCCTCATCGTCGTCGGCGCGATCCTGACCTTTGCGCTCAACGCATCCGTCGACGCTGTCAACCTCGGCATGATCGGCTGGATCTGCATGGCAGCCGGTGCCCTGGCCATCCTGCTGTCGCTCGTCATGGGCAGCCGTCGGGGCGTCGCTGGCGGTGGCTACTCGGCCCGCCGCGTGAGCCACACCGACCCCGCGACCGGCACGCAGGTCGACGAGGTCGACGTCGACCGCGACGGGCGCATCTGACCGCACCTCACGTCAATCGCCGCAGGGCGGGCCGGATCCGGCCCGCCCTTCGGCATACCCGGCGGTGCCGGCCGCCCGTGCCGACCCCAAAGCCAGCCCGCCCCGACCCCCAAGCCAGCCCGCCCCGACCCCCAAGCCAGCCC
>NZ_JBFUEO010000078.1:0-4392 GCF_056403935.1 Pedococcus sp. P2_E4
AGCCGAGGCCGCGCGCCAGAGAGCCGCGGCCGAGGCCGCCGAGAAGGCCGCCGCCGAAGCCGCCCGGCAGCAGGGGCGGCCCAAGCCCTCGGGCCCCAGGCCGTCGACCCCCAAGCCGTCGAACCCCGGGCCGTCGTCCCCGCCGCCCAGCAGCGGCGGCGCGGGAGCCGTGATCGGCTATGCACAGGCCCAGCTCGGCAAGCCCTACCGGTGGGGCGCCGACGGCCCGGACTCGTTCGACTGCTCGGGCCTGACGATGCGAGCCTGGCAGCAGGCCGGGGTGAACCTCTACCACTACACCGGCGCCCAGTGGGACCAGACCGCACGCGTGGCCATCAGCGACCTGCGACCCGGTGACCTGGTGTTCTTCGGCAGCTCCGGTCCCTCGAGCCACCACGTCGGGCTCTACGTCGGCAACGGCCAGATGATCGAGGCCCCCCGCGCCGGGGTGCCGGTGCGGTACGCCTCGATCTACCGCTCAGACCTGCTGCCCTACGGCGGCCGCCCCTGAGCCTGGGTCACTCGGTCGGGGGCTTGGCCTCCGACATGGGCTCGGCACTGACGTCCGGCATGCGCCAGCGAGCCGTCGTCATCCCGGCGTCCTTGGCCCGCTGGATCGCCTCGCGCACGACGCGCTCGGCCTCCTCGCGGCCGGCCCAGTGCGCGCCCTCGACGGACTTGCCGGGCTCGAGGTCCTTGTAGGTCTCGAAGAAGTGCTGGATCTCGAGGCGGTCGAAGCTGCTGACCTGCTCGAGCTCGGTGATGTGCGCCTGCCGCGGGTCGCCGGCCGGGACGCAGAGGATCTTGTCGTCGCCACCCGCCTCGTCGCGCATGTGGAACATGCCGATGGGGCGGACGCGCACGAGGCAGCCGGGGAACGTGGGCTCCTCGAGCAGCACCAGCGCGTCGAGCGGGTCGCTGTCCTCACCGAGGCTGTCCTCGACGTAGCCGTAGTCGGCCGGGTAGCGCGTCGACGTGAAGAGCAGCCGGTCGAGCCGGATGCGGCCGGTCTCGTGGTCGACCTCGTACTTGTTGCGGTGCCCTTGGGGAATCTCGATGGTGACGTCGAACTCCACGACGCTGCCCCTTCCGTTGTGCGCGGGCCTATGACCTAGGCTCGCCGCCAAGTGTTCCGTATGACGCAAGTCGAGTGCCGAGGGGGTCGCGTGCGTCGATTCCTGACCGGCTCGCTCGTAGTGGTGCTGCTCATCGTGGGCTACGCCGCCCTGGACGTCTACGACGTCGCCCCCGGCATCCTCACCCGGGCGTCGGCTACGCCGGCGCCCCGCCCGACCCCCACCTCGACGGTGAGCGCGGCACCGACCACGGCGATCCCCACCGTCGACCCGGGGGCGGCACCCCTGCAGGTGGCGAGTGCGAGGGCTCCGCTGCCCAGCGCAGCCGGCATGGCCGCAGCCCTGCGCAAGGCAGTCGCCGACCCCGGCCTCGGCCCGGACCCCGGCTTCGTCGTGCGGGATGCCTTCACCGGCCAGCAGCTCTACTCGGAGGGGGCCGAGCGGCCCAGGGTCGCGGCCTCGACCGGCAAGCTCCTCACCGCGATCGCCGTCGCCACGACCCTCGACACCGATGCCACGCTGCCGACGCGGGTCGTCCAGGACGCCACCCCGACCGAGCTGGTCCTGGTGGCCGGGGGCGACACCATGCTCGCCAGGGGCAAGGGCGACCCGACCACGGTCGAGGGCCACGCGGGACTGGCCGACCTGGCCAGCCAGGTCGCGGCGGCACTGCAGCCGACCGGCGCCACCACGGTGAGCCTGCGGCTCGACGTCACCTACGCCCACGGCGACCGCTGGGCTCCCGGCTGGCACCAGGCCGACATCGCGGCCGGCTACACCGGCGGCGTCTCCATGCTCGGGCTGGCCGGGCAGCGGGCAGAGCCCTTCAAACCGGCCCCGCGCGACCCGGAGGCCGCCACCGCGGCGGCGTTCGTGGTCGCGCTCAAGGCGGTCGGGGTCACCGCGCGGCTCGCCCCCCAGTCGACCTGGCGCACGCCCGTCGCGGCCACGGCACCCCAGCTCGGTGAGGTGCGCAGTGCGCGGATCGGCGACATCCTGGCGCTGGCCCTCGCCGACAGCGACAACGCCCTCACCGAGGGACTGGCCCGCCAGGCCGCCGTCAAGGCCGGTGGGCCCGCGACGTTCGCGGCCGCCGTCGACCACGTCGAGAAGACGGTGGCCGCACAGGGGGTCGACCTCACCGGGGTGACGCTCAAGGACACCAGCGGGCTGACGTCCGGACAGGCCATCCCGCCGCGCGTCCTGTCCGAGGTGCTCCAGCTCGGTGCCGACGGACGAGTCCCGGCCATGCAGGACGTCATCGCCGCGCTGCCCGTGGCCGGGTTGTCCGGCACGCTCAAGGACCGGTTCAAGGCGTCCACGACCCGGTCGGTCGCAGGACTCGCCCGCGCCAAGACGGGCACCCTCACCGGCGCCAGCTCGGTGGCGGGCACCGTCGTCGACGCGGACGGCCGGGTGCTGTCCTTCGTGGCCGTCGCCGACCGCCTGCCCGCCGGGCTCGGAACCCTCGCGGCGCGCGCCGCGTTGGACCGCTTCGTGGCGACGCTCGCGACGTGCGGGTGTCGCTGACCTACCGTGAGGGGATGACCGTGCCGAATGCCGCCGAGGCGCCCACCCGCTACGTCGACTGGGAGTTCGCCAAGGCTGCCGGGGCGCGGCTCGTCGCACCGGGCCCCAAGGTGTCCGCCGCCGAGGCCGCCCAGGTCGTCTCCGACGTCAGGGCCGCTGCCCTGCGGTCGCAGCAGCCGGTCGCCGAGACTGCCCGGCTGCACGCCCCGGGCGACGCCCCCGGCCCACTGGTCGTCGACCGGTCCACCTGGATCTCGCTCAACGCGGACTCGATGTCGGCCCTCATGGACCCCGTGTTCGGCAAGCTGGTCGACGGCCAGAGGTCCGCGCCGAGCGCCACGATGCGTTCCATCGGCGGCAAGATGACCGGCGGCGAGGCCGGTGCCCTGCTCGCGTTCATGGCGACCAAGGTGCTGGGCCAGTACGACCTGGCCCCCGGGGGGACCCCGGCCCTCATGCTGGTCGCCCCCAACCTCGTGCAGGTGGAGCGCGAGCTGGGCGTCGACCCCGCCGACTTCCGGCTGTGGGTCTGCATGCACGAGGAGACCCACCGGGTGCAGTTCACCGCCGTCCCGTGGCTGCGCGACCACATGGTCGAGCGCGTCCGCGCCCTCGCCACCGACCTCGTGCCCGACCCCGAGAGCCTGCAGGAGACCGTCTCGCGGGTGAGCCGTCAGCTGCCGGACGCTCTGCGCAGCGGCGGTGCGGGGCTCACCGACCTCGTGACCAGCCCCGAGCAGCGAGCGGAGCTGGCCAAGGTCACCGCCATCATGTCCCTGCTCGAGGGCCACGCCGACGTCGTCATGGACGAGGTCGGCCCGCAGGTGATCCCGAGCGTCGCCCACATCCGCAGCAAGTTCAACGACCGACGCAAGGGCGTGGGCGCCTTCGACCGCATGCTGCGCCGGCTGCTGGGCCTCGAGGCCAAGATGCGGCAGTACCGCGACGGCGCCGTCTTCGTCCGCTCCGTCGTCGACGAGGTGGGCGTCGACGGGTTCAACCGCATCTGGGACTCACCCGAGACGCTGCCGTTGCCGACCGAGATCGAGACCCCCTCGGCCTGGGTCGCACGGGTGCACGGCTGACCGGGTGACACCCTCGTGACCGGTCCCCACCCGGCGACCGCTGCCATCCGGCTGGCCGTTCGCGGGTGCCTCTCCGAGGGCAGCGCGGGCGACACCGTCCTGGTCGCGTGCAGTGGTGGCGGCGACTCCATGGCACTCGCGGCAGCCGTCGCGTTCGAGGCCCCACGGCTGGGCCTGCGTGCGGGTGCTGTCGTCGTCGACCACCAGCTCGCTGCGGGGTCCGAGGCTGTTGCGCGCACCGTCCACGACCAGTGCCGCGCGCTCGGCCTCGAACCCGTCGTCGTCCGACGGGTGGCAGTGACCGGCGGCGGTGGCCTCGAGGCTGCGGCGCGCGACGCCCGCTACACCGCGTTCGACGACGTGGCGCGTGAGACCGGGGCAGCGATGGTGCTGCTGGGTCACACCCTCGACGACCAGGCCGAGCAGGTCCTGCTCGGCCTCACCCGCGGCTCGGGGGCCCGGTCCCTCGCCGGTATGCCGCGGGCCCGGGACGGCTTCCGGCGTCCCCTCCTGGGCGTGACGAGGGAGCAGACCCGCGCCTCGTGCGAGGCGGAGGGCCTGACGTGGTGGGACGACCCCATGAACGACGACCTCGCCTTCACGCGGGTCCGCGCCCGCCGGGCCCTCGTCGACCTCGAGCGTGACCTCGGGCCGGGGGTGACCGCCGCCCTCGCCCGCAGCGCCGCCCAGCTGCGCGAGGA
>NZ_JBFUEO010000079.1:0-4277 GCF_056403935.1 Pedococcus sp. P2_E4
TCGGTATTCCACGTCGGTGGCGGTGTCGAAGTCGCAGTTTGCGCCCGGTGTGGCTGTGGCGTACCTCGCGTCGGGGGTGAACTTTCCCGACGCTCTTGCGGGTGGGCCTGTGGCGGCGCTGCGTGGAGGTCCGGTGCTGCTGACGGCGCAAACCTCGTTGCCGGCGGTGGTCGCCGCCGAGCTTGCCCGGTTGAAGCCGGCGAAGATCGTGATCCTCGGTGGCACCGGCAGCGTCTCAGCGGCGGTTTCTGCGCAAACGGGGTGGGCCGCGACTCCACCACAGGTATCGTCTGCCAGTCTCCCGGCTGGGACCACCACGGTTCCCTACGTAGCCCAACTGGCCACGGCAGACGGGCGCCCGGGTTCGTGGCGCATCAGCAGCGGCGGCCTTCCGCCCGGTCTGACCCTGTCCGGCTCGCAAATCAGGGGCATTCCGTCAGCGCCGGGAGTCTATTCCTTCACCGTCACCCTGACGGACGTGCTGGGGCGGGTGACCAGCCTCGGTAAGGCAATAACCATCGCGAAGAAGTTCGTGTGGGCAGCACCCACGTTGGTTTACCCGAGCCACGGCCTGCCGAGCGCAATTTCCTGCGCGGGTGTCGACTTCTGCGCAGTGGTGGACGCGAAGGGTTCGGCCGTGGTGCTGCGAGCGGGGGCCTGGTCCCAGCCGGCCAAGGCGGAACCAGCTCTCAATCTGACCTCCGTGTCGTGTACTGGATCGGCGTTTTGCATGGCGGTTGGGGCCTTCGGTAACTACACCATCTGGAATGGCTCGGCGTGGAGCACACCGCGCGCGATCGCAGAGGCGAATTTGCAGTCGGTTTCCTGTACGTCGGCAACCTTCTGCGTCGCAGTGGACAGCAACAGCGGTCGCGGCTTTGTCTGGAAGGGTCTGTCCTGGGCCGCCGTTTCCGTCCTCCCGCAGGCGTCCGGGACCATCCCCATGCAGGTGTCATGCCGTTCGAGCGCCTTCTGCGCCGCCGTCGACGACTCCGGTCGTGCGTCCGTCTTCAACGGATCGGCGTGGTCCAGTCCGCGCGCGGTCGCGACGGCCGGTTTGCATTCAGTTTCCTGCGCATCGACTTCCGTCTGCATCGCCGTCGAGGAGTCCGGCCGTGCGTACAGGTACAGCGGGAACGCCTGGTCGTCCATTCCAGCAGTACCAGTCAGCGGTCAATCTGGGCAACGAATTGCGGGGATGTCCTGTCCGAGCCCAACGTTCTGCCGGGTCGTGAAGTCGGATTCGTTCGGGATGGCCACGACAGCCACGTGGAATGGGGTTGCCTGGTCCGCTTCCACCACCATGAGTTCATCAGCCATCCTGCCGGTCGGACTGTCTTGCGCCGCGCCTTCCAGCTGCTACGCCGTGGGCCTCTGGGGCGAGGTGATCAGTGGGACCGACGGAGCATGGACATCACCTCAGATGGTCGACCCCAATGTCGGTGGCTTCAGTCAGGTTTCATGCCCGTCGGCCATCCTGTGTCTGGCCATCGGCACTGACGGGTCTGCCTGGATACGGCAGGCCGGTACGTGGAGCAAGTCGGCGGGAGTGTCCGGTCTGGGTGGCCTCTCCTGCGGATCGACGACATTCTGCATGGCGACGGGCGGCACTTTCTATCGCACATGGGATGGCTCGTCGTGGTCACCAGAAGCCCCCATGGACTCGGACCCCGATCCGGTTGGTGCAGTCTCGTGCGGCTCAGAGTCGGTGTGCTTCGCTGTCACCACTGGCGGCATGGTTCGGCGCTGGGACGGCTCGGCGTGGTTGGCACCCCACTCGTTCGGCCTGCCGGCTGCGTACTGGAACACCTACGTCTCGTGCGCAAGCACAAGCTTTTGCATGGCGACGATCAGTTCGTCGAACGACGACGCGAAGTCGTCTGTGTGGAACGGAACGTCTTGGGCGGCCCCTGTCACGGCGGACTCGCAGCATTGGGTCGGCCTTCTCACGTGCGCGCAGAACACGTGCTTGTCAGCCAGTGGGGAGCCAGGCACGACGCGACGCTATCAAGCCGGTAAGTGGGCGACGCTCGCGTCGCAACCACCAGCGACGCTGGGCGCATTGTCCTGTCCATCAGCGACATTCTGTGCCGGCATGAACCTGGAAGGGGAGGCCATCACATGGGAATCCGGAAGATGGATCGCGAAGCCCTTCTCCCGGCCCTACTCGGGCGCCATCGCTGTGTCCTGCGCTACGCAAGACGTGTGCACGATGGTCGATGATCAGGGGTATGTCTTCGAGGGCTCGCGGTGACCGACGTGAGGCGACAGCTCCGTCGTTGAGCCCGTGACGGGAGCCGTCGCGGCGGGGCTCGCTTCGCTCGCGGCACGCTCCTCCCGATTCCCGGCGTGCTCACGAGTCGCACTGGAAGGGCCCCCAAACGGTGAAGCGTGTTTGAGGGCCGGTCCAGTGCGAGCCGGTGACGGGAATCGAACCCGCGTGTCCAGCTTGGGAAGCTGGCGCTCTACCATTGAGCTACACCGGCGAGCGCGCCCGAAGGTCGCGCAAACGCCGCTCGAGAGCGACGCGGCAGGCAGTCTAACCGAACGCGCCCACGAGACTGACGGCCCCCGGCATACCCCTCGCGTTAGTCTCTCCCCGTGCTGCTCAGCGACCGCGACATCAAAGCCGAGATCGACGCCGGACGGGTCGTCCTCGACCCCTACGACCCGGAAATGATCCAACCGAGCAGCATCGACGTGCGCCTCGACAAGTTCTTCCGGTTGTTCGACAACCACAAGTACCCCTACATCGACCCGGCCGAGGACCAGCCCGACCTGACCCGGCTGGTCGAGGTCGACAAGGGCGAGCCGTTCGTCCTGCACCCGGGGGAGTTCGTCCTCGGCTCGATCTTCGAGACGGTCACGCTGCCCGACGACGTGGCCGCCCGCGTGGAGGGCAAGTCCAGCCTGGGGCGCCTGGGCCTGCTCACGCACGCGACGGCCGGCTTCGTCGACCCGGGCTTCACGGGTCACGTCACCCTCGAGCTGAGCAACGTCGCCACCCTGCCGATCAAGCTGTGGCCGGGCATGAAGATCGGCCAGCTCTGCTTCTTCCGCCTGAGCTCCCCCGTCGAGAACCCCTACGGATCGGCCAAGTACGGCTCGCACTACCAGGGCCAGCGCGGCCCCACCGCGAGCCGTTCGTTCAAGAACTTCCACACCAGCGAGGTCTGACCGACCGCGTATGGCGGGTGCCCACCGGCGTGCCCGGCGCACCACCGCGCCGCCCCGGCGTGTGCACCTCAGCTGGCGAGGGACGAGAGTGGAGCCATGAGCGCAGACCTGATGATCGCCCTCGGGGCGATGGAGTTCGGCACCCGCATCGACGAGGAGACCTCGTTCGCGCTGCTCGACCAGTACGTCGACGGCGGAGGCGTGTGGATCGACACGGCCGACTGCTACGCGTTCTGGCTCAGTGACAGCGGCGCCGGGGGCGACAGCGAGGCGCTGATCGGTCGCTGGCTGGCCCAGCGTCCCGGCATGCGCGACCGCGTCAAGATCGCGACGAAGGCAGGCTGCGAGCCCGTCGAGGCAGGCGTCTTCCCCGGCCCGACGACCGGCTTGTCGCGGACCGCCATCGACACCCAGCTCCGGGCCAGCCTCGAACGGCTCGGGCTCGACAGCGTCGACCTGTTCTTCGCGCACCGCGACGACCGTGACGTCCCGGCAGAGGAGGTCGCCGAGACCCTCGGGCAGCACGCAGCCGAGGGCCGGATCGGCCGCGTCGGCCTGTCGAACTGGCCGGTCTGGCGCGCCGAACGCGCCCGTGCCCACGCCGAGAGCCAGGGCCTGACCGGCGCCGACACCCTCCAGCTGCGCTACTCCTACCTCCAGCCGCGGCCCATGGTCCGCAACCGCAGCCACGACCACCGGATGGGCTGGATCACCGACGAGACGCTGGACTACCTCGAGGCCAACCCGCAGTGGGAGGCGTGGGCCTACAGCCCGCTCATGCAGGGCTCGTATGACCGGGACGACCGCGAGCCCGAGGACGCCTTCGACCACCGCGGCAGCGACCAGCGCAAGAAGGTCCTCGCCGAGGTGGCCGCCGACCTCGGCACGACCAAGGGTGCCGTCGTCCTCTCCTGGCTGGTCGGTGGCAACCCCGCGATCCGCCCGATCGTCGCCACGAGTCGGCCCGCCCAGCTCGCCGAGGCCCTCGACGGCGTACGGCTCACCCTGACCGCGGACCAGCGGGCGGCGCTCGACGACGCCTGGTGAGGGCCGCGCACCCAGCTCCACACCCAGCCCGGCCCGCCAGCCCGGCCCAGGCC
>NZ_JBFUEO010000080.1:0-3697 GCF_056403935.1 Pedococcus sp. P2_E4
GTCGACGCCACCCCGGCGCCCGCCAAGCCCCCGGCTGCAGGCCTCGTGCCCGTCGTCGGGGTGGTCGACGGTGACACCCTCAAGGTCCGGGTCAACGGGGTCACCGAGCGCGTGCGGGTCATCGGGATCGACACCCCCGAGCTCGCCTCGAAGGACTGCTTCGCCCAACAGGCGTCCAGCAGGATGCAGAGCCTCGTCCAGTCCAGGAGCGTCCGCCTCGTCGCTGACCCGACCCAGGCCGACCGCGACCGGTACGGCCGGCTCCTGCGGCACGTCCAGCTCGCCGACGGCCGCTCGGTCGCCCAGCTCCTCATCGCCGGAGGGTTCGGCAGGGAGTACACGTACGACCGCGCGTACGCCGGCCAGGCGGCATACCGCAAGGCACAGGAGGCCGCCCGCACGGCGCACCGGGGCATCTGGTCCAGCGGCTGCGCGGGTGGGGTCGCGGCCGCCCCGGGCGGCGCGGCGCCCTCCACGTCACGGGGCTGCACGATCAAGGGCAACATCGCCAGTGACGGCGAGCGGATCTACCACCTCCCCGGGCAGCAGTACTACAGCGTCACCGTCATCACCGAGTCCAAGGGCGAGCGGTGGTTCTGCACGGAGGCCGAGGCCGTCGCGGCCGGGTGGCGCGCCTCGAAGCGGTAGGAACGCCCACGCGCCCCACGGCACACGGGCGCTCGCGCCGACTCGGTCACACCGGCCACGCGCCCGGGCGGCGCGTGGCTATTGTCAGCGCTGACAGTCCTCCCGGCGGAACGAGCGGCCCATGCAGTCCAGCACCTTCACCCTGGCCTCCAGTGACGGCACCCAGCTGCACGTCAACCGGTGGCTCCCCGACGGCCCGGCCAAGGCGATCGTCCAGATCGCGCACGGGATGGCCGAGCACTCCGACCGCTACGCCCGGTTCGCCGAGCGGCTGACCGCCGCGGGGTATGCGGTGTACGCCAACGACCACAGGGGGCACGGCGGCACCGCGCGGACCCCGGACGACGCAGGGTACTTCGCGGACGACAAGGGCTGGGACGCCGTCGTGGGCGACCTTCACCTGCTCAGCGACCACGCCCGCGAGGAGAACCCGGGTCTGCCGCTCTTCCTCTTCGGGCACAGCATGGGGTCCTTCCTCAGCCGGTCGTACGCGAGCCGGTTCGGCACCGACCTCGACGGCCTCGTGCTGTCGGGCACCGCGGGCGACCCGGGCGCGCTCGGCAAGGTCGGCCTCGGGCTGGCCACCGCCCAGGCCCGGCTGCGGGGACGGCGTCACCCCAGCGGCCTCATGGACCAGCTGACCTTCGGCCAGTACGGCGCCGCCTTCAAGCCCAACCGCACCAAGTTCGACTGGCTCTCGCGCGACGAGGCCGAGGTGGACGCGTACGTCGCGGACGAGCGCTGCGGCAACGTGTTCACCGCGGGCTTCTTCGTCGACCTGCTCAGTGGTCTGGGCGCCATCAACTCCGACGGCCTCGTCTCGCGCGTCCCCAAGAACCTGCCGATCTTCGTGTTCTCGGGTGAGCTGGACCCGGTGGGCGACAAGGGGAAGGGCCCTCGGGCAGTGGCGGACCAGTACCGCCGCCTCGGAGTCGGTGACGTCACCGTCAAGCTCTGGCCGCAGGGGCGTCACGAGATGCTGAACGAGACCAACCGCGACGAGGTCATGGACTCCGTCGTCGAGTGGCTCGACGCGCACCTGCCCACTGCGGGCTGAAGCGCTCCCCTGTCACCCGGCCGCGCGGCATACCGGGAAAAATCGCTGCGGAGGAGATGTCGAGAACCTGACGGTCGCTCCGTCCTCGGGGTGATGACGGCCAGAATGGCCGACACGGACCCAAGGAGAGCGACATGGCCAAGTACCTGCTGCTGAAGCACTACCGCGGCGGACCCGAGCGGACCCCACAGGGCTGCATCCCCATGGAGGAGTGGACCCCGCAGGAGATCAACGACCACATCGCGTTCATGCGGCACGTCGCCGACACCCTGCGCGAACGCGGCGAGTTCGTCGACGCCGATGGCCTGTCGCCGGAGGGCACGTTCGTCCGGTTCGACGGCGAGGGCAGGCCGCCGGTGACCGACGGGCCGTTCGCCGAGACCAAGGACCTCATCGCCGGCTGGATGACCATCGACGTCGAGTCGCTGGAGCGGGCCCACGAGGCCGCGGCGTTCCTGTCGTCGGCACCCGGGCCCGGCGGGGTCCCGTTGCAGGAGTGGATCGAGGTCCGCCCGTTCATGTCCGAGCCGCCCACCGTCACGGAGTGAGCTCGGATGACGCCGGTGGCCGGCCTCGACGGGCTGCTGCGGCAGCTAGGCCCGCAGGTGCTCGGGGTCCTCGTCCGTCGCGGCAGTGACTTCGCGGCGGCCGAGGACGCCGTGCAGGAGGCGATGGTCGAGGCGTTCCGCCGGTGGCCCCGGGACGGGGTGCCGACCGAGCCGAAGGGCTGGCTGGTGACGGTCGCGTCGCGCAAGTACGTCGACGCCGTGCGCTCCGAGGCCGCCCGGAGGCGTCGGGAGGTCCGGGACTTCGAGGAGCCCGAGGCGGGTCCGAGCGAGCAGGTCGACGACACCCTGCTGCTGTTGTTCCTCGCGGCACACCCGTCCCTCACGCCGGCGTCGGCGGTGGCGCTGACGCTGCGGGCAGTCGGTGGCCTCACGACCCGTCAGGTCGCCGAGGCCTACCTCGTCCCGGAGGCGACGATGGCGCAGCGGATCAGCCGGGCCAAGCGGACCGTCGAGGGTCATCGCCTCACCGAGCCCGGCGACCTGCGGACCGTGCTGCACGTGCTGTACCTGATCTTCAACGAGGGCTACGGCGGCGAGGTCGACCTCGCCGCCGAGGCGATCCGGTTGACCCGTCAGCTCGCCGGGGCCAGCGACGAGCCCGAGGTCGCGGGGCTGCTCGCGCTGATGCTGCTGCACCACGCCCGGCGGGCGTCCCGACGGACCGCCACCGGAGCGCTCGTGCCCCTGGCCGAGCAGGACCGCTCGCTCTGGGACACAGCGCTCGTCGCCGAGGGCGTCGACATCCTGCAGGCCGCGCTCGCCCGCGACCGGCTGGGCTACTACCAGGCGCAGGCCGCCATCGCGGCCCTGCACGCCGACGCCGCGGCCGCCGACGAGACCGACTGGACCCAGATCCTCGAGTGGTACGACGAGCTGAGCAGGCTCACCGACAGCCCCGTCGTCGCGCTCAACCGCGCCGTGGCTGTGGGTGAGGTGGATGGTCCACTCGCGGGCCTGCGTGCCCTGAAGCGCGTGGACGCGCAGGTGCCCCGACATGCAGCCGTGGCCGCCTACCTGCACGAGAGGGCCGGCGACCTCGACGAGGCCAGGACCTTGTATGCCGTGGCCGCCAGGGCGGCGAGCAGCGCGGCGGAGCGCGACCACCTCACCCGTCAGGCGGCGCGCCTGCCGGCCACCTAGTCCCCCTGTCCACGGGGAGGTCGGGGGCGCCCGGCGCC
This sequence comes from Pedococcus sp. P2_E4, assembly GCF_056403935.1. NCBI lineage: Bacteria > Bacillati > Actinomycetota > Actinomycetes > Micrococcales > Intrasporangiaceae > Pedococcus > Pedococcus sp. P2_E4. Next base: position 3,453 of record NZ_JBFUEO010000080.1, read on the forward strand.
CGGGGCCGGGCGCCGGCTCTGCGGAAGGTGCGGCTCGCCGCCCCGCTGTCCACAGGGAGGCCAGGGCCGCGCCGCTTGTCCACAGGCTGGGGCTCGGGGGTTGTCTTCACTGAAGGGTTGTGTCTGCGAAAGTCGTTGCGGTGCAACGGAACTCGCGTTGTTCAGCGGTTGGGGCGGCTGTCGGTGGCCTCTCATAGTGTTGGTCTCATGCAGGGGGATCTGACGTTGGAGCAGCGACGCGACCG
>NZ_JBFUEO010000081.1:0-3579 GCF_056403935.1 Pedococcus sp. P2_E4
CCGCCGCACCCGTCGCCGCCACGGCTGCGGCCGCCCACGTCACCCCGACCAGCGCCGCGACCGTCGTCGACCTGCTCACCTGGAACTCCCCCCTGCCCACCACCTCGCGAGTCGTGCTCCGCGCCGGCGCCGTGACCGCAGCCGCCGCCACGCCGTCCCGGTGGACCACCGTCGGCGCCGGGGTGGCCGCGTGGAGCGTCGCCATCGGTGGCATCGGCGCGGCCGCGACCATGAGCGGCTTCCTCCCCTCCGTCATCGACGGTCTGTTCGGCGACCACGGCCGGACGCCCGTGGTCGTGGCGCAGGGACCGCGCGAGCCCGGCGAGACCCCTGCACCCACTGACGACGGCGGCGTGCCCCAGCCTGGACCGTCCGGCCAGCAGCCGGGCACCAAGGGCACCCCGGGCACCGTCGTGCCCGTCGGCACGTCCGGCACTGGTGGCGCCGTGGTCGTCTCCGCGGTCTCCACCGACTTCGGCGGCGGGACCCAAGTCGTCGTCGTGCCGGCCGTCGTGACCAACAAGCCGCCGACCACGCCCACCACGCCGAGCGGCCCCGTGACGACGCCCCCGACCACCCAGAAGCCCCCGACCACCGGTGGTGGCACCGTCACCGGTGCGGCGAAGGGTCCCGGCAAGGGCCACGCCTACGGCAAGGGGCATGCCAAGCACAGCACGGGTGTCTCCAAGGGCCGGGCCCAGGTGGCGAAGGCCGCCGCCAAGGCCAAGGCTGCCGTCGCCCGCGCGCAGGCCAAGGCCGCCAAGGCCGAGGCCAAGTCGAAGGCCACCAAGGCCGCGGCGGCAAAGGCGAGCAAGGCGAAGGCCAGCAAGGCGAAGTCCAAGGCCTGATCCGCAAGCCCAGCACGCGGCATACGGCTGGGGTTTGGGGTCGCAGGGACGGGCAGGGGTGACGAAGGCAACCGCGGGCGCCCTCGTCCGAACGGACCAAAACCACCCCAAATGCCCGCTCAATCCACCACGAACCCCTACCTCGGCCGTACCGTCTGGGGCACCCCCCGACCGAGGATCGCCATGCTGACTGCCGCACGCCCCCGCCACCGTCTCGCCGCCGCCACGATCATCACGGCTGCCCTGACCACGGCCCTGGTCGCGACCACCATCGCCCCGGCGACGGCCGACCCGATCACCCCGTCCGGCAACACGACTCGCACCCTCAGCACGACGCACCTGACGACGGCGGCAGACCGCCGGATGAACCAGGCCCTCGCGACGCGCGCGACGACGGCACGCTTCGGCACGGCATTCAGCGGCGCGGTCATCGACGTGGCCAACGGCAACCTCGTCTGGAGCAAGAACGGCACCAAGGCGCTCATGCCCGCGTCCACCACCAAGCTGGTCACCGCGACCAACGCCCTGCGCGTGTTCGGCCCCGGCTACCGGTTCACGACCACGGTGCGCCGCGGCGCCCAGGCGGACCAGGTCTACCTCGTCGGCTCGGGGGACCCCGCCTTCTCGTCGGCGCAGCTCACGAGCCTCGCCCAGACCACCGCGACGGCCCTCAAGGGCTCCGGCACCACGGCCGTCCGCCTGTATGCCGACGACAGCCTCTTCGCCGCCCCCTCCCTCGCGACGGGCTGGCAGTCGTCGTACATCCCCGGCGACACCACCTGGCTGCGCTCCCTGGTGGTCGACGGGCGACTCGTCAACGACACCGCCATCGACGCCGCGGGCATGTTCGCGACGAAGCTCGCGAGCAACGGCATCAACGTCACCCGCAAGGGACGCGGCGTGGCCGGCTCGTCGGCGCCGGTACTCGCGTCGTCCGCCGGGCAGACCGTCAGCCAGATCGTCTCGCGCATGCTGGTCGAGTCCGACAACGAGCACGCCGAGGCGCTGCACCGCCTCGTCGCCGTCAAGAAGGGCGTCGGCAACACCTGGTCCGCAGCCCGCACCGCCCAGAGCAGCCAGCTCGCCGCCGAGGGACTCACCGCCACGGCCTTGTATGACGGGTCGGGCCTTTCGCGCAGCGACCGGTTGAGTGGGTTGCAGCTCGCGCGGGTCGTGGCGAACGCGTTCGAGCCGGCCAACAAGACTCCGCTTGCGACGCTGCGGTCACCCTCGGGCCTGGCGATCGCGGGTCAGACGGGGACGCTGAGGGCCTCGTGGGACCGGTTCACCTCGTCGACCTCGAAGTGCGCCGCCGGCAAGGTCTATGCCAAGACCGGCACGCTGAGCGACGCCGTGTCGCTGGCCGGTTGGACGGTCGGCAAGGACGGGCGGGTGAAGGCGTTCGCGTTCGTCATCAACGGCAAGCCGACGTCGACGACCGTGCAGCGGCAGAACATCGACATGCTCGCGGCGACGGTCAACGGCTGCTTCTGACGGGTCTGTCAGTGGCGGGTCCGGGCGGCCTCGACCTTGGCGGCGATCAGCGGCGGGCGGACTCGTTGGCCGCCGTCAGTGGCGGGCGCGGGCGGCCTCGACCTTGGCGGCGCGCTCGCGGCGCAGGCGCATCAGGGGGTCCTCAGCATCGCCCAGCTGCGCGGGGCCGTAGATGCTGAGCCCGATGGCTCGGATGCGGTACGAGATCCGGTAGCCGATCGACAGACCCTCGGACTCAGCCTTGCGGCTCATGGCTTCTCCACTAGTTAGTGTGCTAAACATTTGCGTACTAAGAGTACGTCCGAATCCTGTGGGAAGTGAAATCCGTGCCGAAGTCGTCCAGCCCCTCTCGCGCGTCCGGCCCGCCTGGCGCGTCGGGCTCTGGCTCACCCGACCGGGTGCCCGACCGGGTGCCCGACCGGGTGCCCGACCGGGTGCCCGACCTGCTCAAGCTCGACCGACAGGTCTGCTTCGCCTTGGCCGTCGCGTCGCGCACCGTGATCGGGCTCTATCGTCCGCTCCTCGAGCCGATGGGGCTGACCCACCCGCAGTACCTCGTGATGCTCGCGCTCTGGGAGGACTCGCCGCTGCGCGTCTCCGAGCTCGCCGAGCGGCTCAGCCTCGAGCCAGCGACCTTGTCGCCCCTGCTCAAGCGCCTGGAGTCCAGCGGCATGGTGGTGCGCGGCCGCGACCCGCGAGACGAGCGCGCCCTGGCCGTATCGCTGACGCGCGAGGGACGGGCGGCGCGCCGCCAGGCAGAGCGGATCCCTGCAGCCATCATGGCCCGCCTCGACATGGGCATCCCCGAGCTCGAGGCCCTGCGCGACAGCCTCAGCGACCTGATCGCTGCCGCGGCCGAGCCCGAGGAAGCCGTGGGGTCCTAGCGGTCGGTGCCTGGTCGTCGGGAGCCGTGCAACACGGGGCGAGGGCCGAGCAACACGGGGCGAGGGCCGAGCAACACGGGGCGGGGGCCCATCCTTGGCCCATCCTCCGCGTCCGACAGCGTGGGTCAGGCGGCTGGTCAGGCCTGTGGACAACCTTTCGTACTCGAACAGGTGTTCGAATAGAATCAAGCATGGCCATCGCACCTCTTGCCCCCGCACCGCCGTTGCCGGCGCGCGCGGCAGCGCCTTCGCGAGAGTCCGCGGCGCCTGGACGGGAGTCCGTGGCGTCGGCGCCGGGACGGGAGTCCGCGGTGCCGGCGAGGGAGTCCGCGGCGTCGGCACCGGGTCGGGAG
>NZ_JBFUEO010000082.1:0-3381 GCF_056403935.1 Pedococcus sp. P2_E4
ACCCCGTACCACCGATCGTGATCGCGTCCAGGCCCTTGCCGCCGAGCACCGTCGGCACGCGCTTGCTGCCGGGCCGGGTGGGCGGCCCGTCATAGAGGGCGTCCACGTCGGTGAGCAGGACCAGCCCGTCGGCGTGCACGAGGTGCGCCACGAGCGACGCCAGCCGGTCGTTGTCGCCGAAGCGGATCTCGTGCGTCGCGACGGTGTCGTTCTCGTTGACGATGGGCACGATGCCGAGCTCGAGCAGCCGGTCCAGGGTGCGCCGGGCGTTCGTGTAGTGCGAGCGCCGGGTCACGTCGTCGGCCGTGAGGAGGACCTGGCCGACGGTGAGCCCATGGGCACCGAACGCGCGCTGGTATGCCGCGACGAGGGCTCCCTGCCCCACGCTGGCCGCGGCCTGCTGGGTCGCGAGGTCGTGGGGTCGCCGGGCGAGGCCGAGCGGGGCGATCCCTGCCGCGATCGCCCCGGACGAGACGAGCACGACCTGCTGTCCGGTCAGCCGACGCCTGGCCAGCACGTCCACGAGGGCCACGAGGCGCGACTCGTCGAGCGAGCCGCCACCGGGGGTCGTCAGCGACGACGAGCCGACCTTGACCACGAGGCGCCGGGCGCGCGCCACGTCCTGGCGCCGCTCGGCGGCGCTCACGGGCGCACCCCGGCGAGGTGGCTGCCGCAGCAGTGGCTCCCGACCCTCATACGGTCGACCGGACGCAGGCTCACTCGTCGTCGCCCTCGTCCCGGGCTGTGGCCCAGTGGCCAGCCTTGCGCTCGGTGGCGAGCTCGTCACGGGCAGCGGTGCGCGCCGCGCGCCGCTCGGCGTAGTCGGCCCGCTTGTCGTCACGCGTCGGACGGACGGTGCTGTCGTCGAGCCTCAGGTCGGTGCCGCGGGCGCCGAGCAGCTCGGCACCGGCCACCAGCGTAGGCTCCCAGTCGAAGACCACGGCGTTGTCCTTGGGGCCGATCAGGACGGTGGCCCCGGCCACCGCGCCCGCCTTGAACAAGGCCTCCTCGACGCCGGCCCGCCCCAGCCGGTCGGCGAGGTAGCCCACGGCCTCGTCGTTGGAGAAGTCGGTCTGGCGCACCCAGCGGGTGGGGCGCTCGCCCTCGATGCGGAAGACCTCGCCGTCGGGGGTGTTCTCGCGGACGACCTTGAACCCACTGTCGTCGACGGCCTTGGGGCGGATGACGACGCGCTGCGGCGTCGCGGCGGCCATGGCCTCGATCTCGGCCCGGGCAGCTGCCACGTGGCGCGCCATGGCGAAGGTCAGCTCACGCAGCCCGGTGTGGGCCACGGCCGACACGACGAAGACCTCGATGCCACGGGCCTCCAGGTCGGGCCGGACCAGGTCGGCCAGCTCCTGCGCGTCGGGCACGTCGGACTTGTTGAGCACGACGATGCGGGTGCGCTCGGACAGCGGTCGGCCACCGAGCGAGTCGTCGAGGACGTACTGCGCCAGCTCGTGCTCGATCACGTCGAGGTCCGTCATCGGGTCGCGGCCGGGCTCGAGGGTCGCGCAGTCGATGACGTGGACGAGCACGGAGCAGCGCTCGACGTGGCGCAGGAACTCCAGGCCCAGGCCCTTGCCCTGGCTCGCGCCCGGGATGAGGCCGGGGACGTCGGCCACGGTGAACCGCTCGTCGCCCGCCTGGACGACACCCAGGTTGGGAACGAGGGTCGTGAAGGGGTAGTCCGCGATCTTGGGCCGGGCCGCCGAGAGCACCGACACCAGCGACGACTTGCCAGCCGACGGGAAGCCGATGAGCGCCACGTCGGCCAGGGACTTGAGCTCGAGCACGATGTCGAGCACGTCGCCGGGTTCGCCCAGCAGGGCGAAGCCGGGGGCCTTGCGCCGCGCCGACGACAGCGCCTTGTTGCCCAGTCCCCCACGCCCACCACGGGCCGCGACGAACTCGGCGTCCGGCGCCACCAGGTCGGCGAGCACCTCGCCCGAGCCGTCCTTGATGACCGTGCCCATGGGCACCGGCAGGACCAGCGTCTCGCCGTCACCGCCGTTGCGCTCGTCACCGGCGCCGGGCTTGCCGTTGGTGGCCTTGCGGTGGGGGCTGTGGTGGTAGTCCAGCAGCGTCGTGGCCTGGGCGTCGACGCGCACGATGATGTCGCCACCCCGCCCGCCGTTGCCACCGTCGGGACCACCGAGGGGCTTGAACTTCTCGCGCTTGACCGAAGCGACGCCGTGGCCGCCGTCACCCGCGGCGACGTGCAGCACGACGCGGTCGACGAACGTGGTCATGGGGTTTCTCGATTCTCAGTGCGATGGGTGGTGCAGGGGTGGAGCGGGTCGGCACCGCCCCCGATTCTAGGTGGGGACGGACAGAGGGGGCGGGCCGTGTCAGGCCCGCCCCCTCTGGTGCGGCGTGCCGGGTGGTGACCACCCGGCATACCGAAGTCAGCTGGCGTCCGTGGTCTCCAGCGGGACGATGTTGACGACCTTGCGGCGACGCCTGGTGCCGAACTCGACGTTGCCCGCGACGAGCGCGAACAGCGTGTCGTCGCCACCGCGACCGACGCCGTCACCGGGGTGGAAGTGCGTGCCGCGCTGGCGGACGAGGATCTCGCCCGCGTTGACGAGCTGGCCGCCGAAGCGCTTCACGCCGAGTCGCTGTGCGTTGGAGTCGCGACCGTTACGGGTCGAGGACGCACCCTTCTTGTGTGCCATGTCAGTACCTGCCTTCTACGTTCTGGGGTTCCGGGACTCAGGCGTCGATCGAGGTGATCTTGACCTGGGTCAGGTGCTGACGGTGGCCCTGACGCTTCTTGTAGCCCGTCTTGTTCTTGTACTTCATGATCGTGATCTTCGGGCCCTTGGCGGGCTTGACGACCTCGGCCTTGACGGTCACCTTGGCGAGCTTGTCGGCGTCGCTGGTGATGGTCGAGCCGTCGACCACGAGGAGCGGGGTCAGGTCGATGCTGTCGCCTGCCTTGCCGCTGACCTTGTCGATGATGAGGACGTCGCCCACGGAAACCTTCTCCTGGCGACCACCTGCGCGAACAATCGCGTACACGGGTAACTCTCTTTCGTACTTCGGGGGGCACGCGCTCTCTGTCTGGACCGGCCGACAGCTACCCGCTCGCAACCGTGGGAGACCCGAGGCTGCGGTGACGGACGCCGGACGGTGGGCGCACCAAGGGCAAAGATTACCCGGTGGTGGGGCCCTCGACCAAACCGGCCGCCCCGCACGGTTCGTGCGGGGCGGCTGCGGCTGTGGGTGGCGTATGCCGGGTGGCTCAGCCCTGCTCGGCAGCCGGCTCTGGAGCGTGCTCGGCGGTGGCCTCGTCGGCGACCCCGCGCGGGGGTCCGGCGGGCGCGACGACTCGGGCGCGCTTGCGGCGCTTGGGGGCGGCAGCCGCGGCCGTGACCG
>NZ_JBFUEO010000083.1:0-1004 GCF_056403935.1 Pedococcus sp. P2_E4
CCCACGCCCCAGGCTGCGCGCCAACCCTCGAGCGCGCCAACCCTGCGCGCGCCAACCTGCACRCCGACCCCCGCGMGCCACCGCGCGCGCCAGACCGGGCCACCACGCGCGCCCCAACCCACGCCCCAGGCTGCGCGCCAACCCTCGAGCGCGCCAACCCTGCGCGCGCCAACCCCGCGCGCTGGCTCGTTGGGGCGACACCGCATGGGCAGCTGTGTYCATCTCGGTCTCAGGTTCGCCTTCGGTAGGTGACGGTTTTGATGCCGTGTTGGTCGGTGTGGATGTGGTGGTCGTAGTCGGGGTCGTGGATGCGGCGGTGGTGGTGYCCGCACAGCGGMACGGCTGAACGCAGGTTGGTGGTGCCGCCGGTGGACCAGGGGTCCTGGTGGTGCAGCTCGGACCAGGCGTAGGGCCGGTCGCAGCCGGTCGCGGCGCAGGTGTCGTAGGTGGTGGCGAGGGCGACGCGGTGGTGTTCGGTGAAGAACCGGTCGGTGCGCCCGAGGTCCAGSGGCAGGGAGGTGCCGGCCAGGACGGCGGGCAGGATGGCGGCGTTGCAGGCCAGGCGKCGGGTGTCGCCGGCGGACAGGTCGTGGCCGGTGTCCAGGTGCGCGGCGCCGAGCTGGGTCTTGAGCCGGTCGTGGTCGATGGTGACCACGACGGTGGCGTTGACCTTGCCGGACAGGTGGTCGGTGGGCAGGTGCTCGAGGAGCTCGACGAACGCGGTGCCGTAGCGGTGCGCCCAGTCGGTGTCGAACCCGAGGCCGCCGGTCGCGCTGGTGTCGCCCGGGCCGGGGCTGCCGCGCCGGAACGCCTCCCACTGCGCCTGCCGCAGTTCGTCGCTGCCGAGGGTGACGCCGCGCCCTGCGGCGTCGTGGCGGGCGGTCTTGGCGGCCTGTTGGGCGAACCGGCGGGGTGAGGCGATCTGCTGGACGACCTTGCGCAGGATGTGCCCGGCCAGGGTGGGGACGGTGAAGTGGCCGGTGACCGTGCCGTCGCGGTTGTCG
>NZ_JBFUEO010000084.1:0-851 GCF_056403935.1 Pedococcus sp. P2_E4
CACATCCTGCGCAAGGTCGTCCAGCAGATCGCCTCCCCCCGCCGGTTCGCCCAACAGGCCGCGAAGAACGCGCGGCAGGACGCCGCCGCGGGTGCGGCCGGGCACGGCACTGGTGGTTCGGGCGAGGCGTTCGGCGTCAGCGCGCCCGGGGTTGTCGGTGACGGGACGGCCGGGTTTGACGGCGAGGGTGCGGCCCTGACCGGCGACCAGGCGCGGGCCGCGCAGTGGGAGGCGTTCCGGCGCGGCAGCCCCAGCCGAATCGACGACACCGGCACCGGCGGCCTCGGCCCCGACACCGACTGGGCGCACCGCTACGGCACCGCGTTCGTCGAGCTCCTCGAGCACCTACCCACCGACCACCTGTCCGGCAAGGTCAACGCCACCATCGTCGTCACCATCGACCACGACCGGCTCAAGACCCAGCTCGGCGCCGCGCACCTGGACACCGGCCACGACCTGTCCGCCGGCGACACCCGCCGCCTGGCCTGCAACGCCGCCATCCTGCCCGCCGTCCTGGCCGGCACCTCCCTGCCCCTGGACCTCGGGCGCACCGACCGGTTCTTCACCGAACACCASCGMGTCGCCCTCGCCACCACCTACGACACCTGCGCCGCGACCGGSTGCGACCGGCCCTACGCCTGGTCCGAGCTGCACCACCAGGACCCCTGGTCCACCGGCGGCACCACCAACCTGCACCTGGCCGTGCCGCTGTGCGGACACCACCACCGCCGCATCCACGACCCCGACTACGACCACCACATCCACACCGACCAACACGGCATCAAAACCGTCACCTACCGAAGGCGAACCTGAGACCGAGATGAACACAGCTGCCCATGCGGTGTCGCCCC
>NZ_JBFUEO010000085.1:0-708 GCF_056403935.1 Pedococcus sp. P2_E4
CGAGGCGCTGGTGCGTTGGCAGCACCCGCAGCGGGGTCTGGTGTCGCCGGCGGAATTCATTCCGGTCGCCGAACGAACCGGTCTGATTGCTGAAATCGATGCCTGGGTCATGGCGCAGGCGTGCCGGCAGATGTGTCAGTGGCAGCAGGGCGGGGCGGTGCTGTCGTTCGTCGCAGTCAACGTTTCTTCGCGTTTGTTCGCCCGCCGTGAGCTGTATCAGCAGGTGGCGCACGAGGCGCTGGTGCGTTGGCAGCACCCGCAGCGGGGTCTGGTGTCGCCGGCGGAATTCATTCCGGTCGCCGAACGAACCGGTCTGWTTGCTGAAATCGATGCCTGGGTCATGGCGCAGGCGTGCCGGCAGATGTGTCAGTGGCAGCAGGGCGGGGCGGTGCTGTCGTTCGTCGCAGTCAACGTTTCTTCGCGTTTGTTCGCCCGCCGTGAGCTGTATCAGCAGGTGGCGCAGGTGCTGCGCGAAACCGGGCTGGAACCGGCGTTTCTGGAGCTGGAAGTCACTGAAAGTGCGGTGATGGAGGACCCGGAAGTTGCGCTGGAACAGATGCATCGCCTGCGCGAGTTGGGTGTGCGCCTGGCCATCGACGACTTTGGCACGGGTTACTCATCGCTGCTGCGGCTCAAGCGTCTGCCGGTGCAGAAGCTGAAAATCGACCCGGGCTTCGTCGCCGGATTGCCGTGGGATGAGGATGCTGC
>NZ_JBFUEO010000087.1:0-610 GCF_056403935.1 Pedococcus sp. P2_E4
ATCCTCGACCGCCTCGCCTGGGGGCCGCCCGTGGCGGTGCTCCCACCGGCCACGCCCGAACGGGTGGCCGAGGGCGCCCGCTGGCTGCTCGAGCACCACCTGGTCGCCGCACCCTCGGCCGAGCAGCTGGTCCTGCCGCGCGAGGTCGCCCTCGTCCTCCGGGGCGGGCGCAGCCACCGCGCGCCGGCCCTCGCCACCCCGGCGCTCTCAGGCGCACCGGTCGACGTCGCCGCGGTCGACTCGGCCGCGGGCCAGGAGGTCACCGACCTGCTCGCGCTCGTCGACGAGCTGGCGGCCGACTGGGGACTGCGACCGCCGCGCGTGCTGCGGTCCGGTGGGCTCGCCGTGCGCGACCTGCGACGCCTGGGCTCGGTCCTCGACGTCGACGAGGTCCGGGGCGCGTTCGTCGTGGAGATCGCGTATGCCGCGGGGCTGCTCGCCGACGACGGCTCCCTCGACCCGGCGTGGGCGCCGACCCCGGCCTACGACGAGTGGCAGCAGCAGCCGGGTGCCGACAGGTGGGCCACGCTGGTCCGGGGCTGGCTCGCGAGCACCCGCGCCCCGCACCTGGTGGGCACGACGCCGCCCGGCAGCACGGGCACCATCAACG
>NZ_JBFUEO010000088.1:0-546 GCF_056403935.1 Pedococcus sp. P2_E4
CAGCGTCTCGGTGGCAGTCGCGACCGCGGCCTCAAAGTGCGTCTCGGTGGCAGTCGCGACCGCGGCCTCAAAGTACTCGTCGGTCGAACGTTTGGCGGGAGCGGATCGGTAYTCCACGTCGGTGGCGGTGTCGAAGTCGCAGTTTGCGCCCGGTGTGGCTGTGGCGTACCTCGCGTCGGGGGTGAACTTTCCCGACGCTCTTGCGGGTGGGCCTGTGGCGGCGCTGCGTGGAGGTCCGGTGCTGCTGACGGCGCARACCTCGTTGCCGGCGGTGGTCGCCGCCGAGCTTGCCCGGTTGAAGCCGGCGAAGATCGTGATCCTCGGTGGCACCGGCAGCGTCTCGGTGGCAGTCGCGACCGCGGCCTCAAAGTACTCGTCGGTCGAACGTTTGGCGGGAGCGGATCGGTAYTCCACGTCGGTGGCGGTGTCGAAGTCGCAGTTTGCGCCCGGTGTGGCTGTGGCGTACCTCGCGTCGGGGGTGAACTTTCCCGACGCTCTTGCGGGTGGGCCTGTGGCGGCGCTGCGTGGAGGTCCGGTGCTGCTGAC
>NZ_JBFUEO010000089.1:0-537 GCF_056403935.1 Pedococcus sp. P2_E4
GCCCAGGATCACGATCCGGCCGGGCTTGAGGCGCTTGAGCTCGGTAGCTACCGGAGCAGGCACGCCACCCGGAGCCAGCAGTAGGACCGGCCCACCACCGACCCCGCCAGCAGGACCACCAGACAGGGCATCAGGGAAGTTCGCGCCCGTGGCGACGTACGCCACCGACACTCCGGGCTGGAACGTCGCCGCACTCACCGCTGCCGATGTCGCATACCGGTCGGCTCCCGCGACYCGCGACACTTTCYCAGTCGTGAACGACCCCAAGGCCGTGGAGACGTTGGCCGACACCGTGCCGGTCCCGCCCAGGATCACGATCCGGCCGGGCTTGAGGCGCTTGAGCTCGGTAGCTACCGGAGYAGGCACGCCACCCGGAGCCAGCAGTAGGACCGGCCCACCACCGACSCCGCCAGCAGGACCACCAGACAGGGCATCAGGGAAGTTCGCGCCCGTGGCGACGTACGCCACCGACACTCCGGGCTGGAACGTCGCCGCACTCACCGCTGCCGATGTCGCATACCGGTCGGCTCCCGCGAC
>NZ_JBFUEO010000090.1:0-510 GCF_056403935.1 Pedococcus sp. P2_E4
TGCCCAAGACGGTCAGCGGCAAGATCCGCCGGGTGGAGCTGAGGACCCGCGAGCAGGAGGCCTTCGACCAAGGCGTCTCGCTGTCGGAGGAGTTCCGCGACGACCAGAGCACCCGGTCGACCTGACGGGTCAGGGCTGAGCGACGGAGCCCGCGGACCCGGCCTCGGCGGCGTCAGCAGCATCGGGGCTGGCGACCTCCGGCCGGGCGATCTTCGGCTCGGTGGCGATCGGTTCGGTCGGCGGCTTGCCCTGGGGCGTGACAGGCCTGGCCGCCGTCAGCGGCCTGGCGACCTTGGCCGGGTTGCCCTGGCCCTGGCCTTCGCCCTGGCCCTGGCCTTCGCCCTGGCCCTGGCCCTTGCCCTGGACCCGGTCGACGGGCTTGGTCGCCGCAGCCTCCGTGGCGGGCTCGCCGCTGGTGGACGACCCCGGGCCAGCGACCCGCTCGGCGGCCCGCTCGTCGGCCTCGCCGGCGTCGGCAGGGTCCGCGGGCTCCGTCGCTCAGCCCTGACC